>JAKSBK010000123.1 GCA_022361155.1 Pseudomonadota bacterium | reverse complement strand
TGGCCGCCACGCCTCCAGTGAGCACGAGGTGGCGGATGCCGCGTCGCTTGCAGGCCGACAGCGCCTTGGCTACGAGCACATCGACCACGGCGGCTTGAAACGAGGCGCACAGATCCGCGGTGCCCTGTTCGCTCTTGGGCGCGCCCTTGCCAGCCACGTGTTGCGCCACAGCAGTCTTGAGTCCCGAGAAGCTGAATTCGAGGCTGCGCCGCGCATTCATGGGCCGAGGCAGGGCGACCGCAGCAGGATCGCCCTTGGCAGCTAGGCGGTCGATGATCGGGCCACCGGGATAGCCCAGGCCGAGCAGCTTGGCCACCTTGTCGAAGGCCTCCCCAGCGGCATCGTCGCGGGTCTGGCCGAGCTGCTCGATCCGCAGTGGTGTGCGCACCTCATACAACGCCGTGTGGCCGCCGCTGACGAGCAGCGCGACATAGGGCATCGGTGGTGTGGCACGCACCGGAGCAGCCGCTCGGTGCAGGTACACGGACAGCAGGTGGCCGACCAAGTGATTGACACCCACCAAGGGCAGCCCACGCGCCCAAGCGATGGCTTTCGCTGCGCACGCACCAACGAGCAAAGCACCCACCAACCCCGGCCCCTGGGTGACGGCGACCGCGTCAACCCGCCCTAATCCAGCCGGAAGCTCGCCGAGCGCACGTTCGAGCACCGGCACCAGATTGCGCAGGTGGGCGCGCGCGGCAAGCTCGGGGACGACACCGCCGTAGTCAGCATGGACCTGCACCTGGCTGGACACCACGTCGCTCAGCACGAAGCCCCCATCCGTTACAAGTGCGGCTGCGGTCTCGTCGCACGAGGACTCGATCCCCAGGACGATCACCGAGCCTCCAGGCGGAGCGGAAAAACGCCAAACAAGCCGCCCGACGGCGTTACGAGACGCAGCTCGATGCTCGAGTCCTCCATGAGCGACAGGAAGACCATGGGGCTGTGGGCCTTGTCGCTTAGCATCAGAGGGCGATCCAACCCGAAGATGTAGTTGCGGACACGCCCGCCCCCCGGAAACTCGTACCGGCTCAGGGGATCGTGCGCCAAGGGAGTGATGGCAGTCAGGGTCGCCGTGGTTGTTGCCGCGCCGACCAAGAGGGCGAGCTGACCCGGTTGCTGCGTGGCCAACCCCGGATCAAACGAAAGCTCGATTCGGGTGCGCGAAGGCAGGCCACGCCGGATGAAAGAGCAGGTGGGGCCGGCCGTGCACTGCTGGGACGATCCCTGCTCGCCCCCAACCACCGTACCGCGATAGAGCTCGCCAGGACCGGTCCGAAAGCCGTCCAGATCGCTGCAGGCGACGCAAGCCAAAGCCATGGCCATGGCCATGGGATACCGTGTCAGAAGCATGGGTCGCAGCGCAGGATAGCAAAATAGCAGAACGTGGCGGGCCCCGGCCTTCGTACTCGCGGTGTCAGCTTTTTGGGCTACGTTTGCACTGGTTTTGAAGGCTCGACGAAAGCCACTGGCTGAGCTAGGCTGCTCTGGCAGTGGCGATTGTGGACGACGCGGCCACGGCCGTGGCCCTGGCGCTGGGTCACGATTTCCGGCGCTCACGGCTCTTGATTCAAGCCCTGACGCATCGTTCATACACGAACGAGCGACGCGGGGGGCGTGCTGCGGGCGACAACGAGAGCCTCGAGTTCTTGGGGGACGCCGTGTTGGGGTGGGTGGCCTCGACCATGCTCTGGGATCGGTTCGAGGGCGCGACCGCCGGGGAGCTCACCCGCCGCCGGGCGGATCTGGTACGCGAGGAGAGCCTCGCGAGCCTGGCGCGTGACTTGGGGATCGGGTCGGCCCTGCGTTTGGGGCGTGGCGAGGAACGCTCGGGCGGGCGTGACAAGCCCAGGCTCCTCGCCAGCGCCTTCGAAGCGTGCATCGCAGCGATCTACCTCGATGGCGGCCCCGCCTCGGCCAGGCGTACGCTGCAGACCCTGCTGGCCGAGCGAATCGGCGACGGCTCGCCCGGCGCGCGGGACTACAAGACGCGCGTGCAGGAACTGGTTCAGCGCCGCGGCGGACCCACCCCGCGTTACGAGACCATCGAGACGCTCGGGCCCGACCATCAGCGAGAGTTCCGCGTGGCGCTCAGCGTGGGCGCGCGGCGACTGGCCGAGGGCCATGGGCGCTCCAAGCTCGAAGCGGAACAGGGCGCGGCGAGCCAGGCACTGGGACTGCTGGAGGCCGAGCTGCGCCTGCTCCCCGGTGAACCGGAGGCGTAGGCGTGCGATCGTGGGCGTCGCTGGTGAGCCTGCTGCTGTGCACCTGGCCAGCGGATCTGGTCGTTGCCGAAGACGTGGCCAGCATTCCGGTACCCTCGCGAGCCGCCAAGCAGGTGGGACAGCCCACCAAGCACGTGGCGCGCCGCGCCCGCAAGGCACGGCGCGCTCGCAAGGCACGGCCCGCGCGCAAGGTGCGACGGCGGCTCGACCGCAGCTACCGCCGTATGAGAGCGCGCTGGCACCGCCGCGCTCGGGCACGAGAACGGCGAGCCTATCGAAAAGCGCAGCCGCCGCCCCTCGTGCTCGTTCCCTTGCGGGAAAACGAACGCGTGTCGCTGACTCCGCTAGGCAAAGACGGGGGCTTTGCTCCCGACGACGTGCTGCGCGCCTCGCGTGCGTTCGCGTGGCGCGGAGGGGTCACGAGACCCATCAGCCCACGGCTTCTGGATCTTCTCTATCGTGCGATGCGGCGCTTCAAGGTGCCCTACGTCAGGGTCATCAGCGGCTTTCGCCCCGACCGGAGCTCCAGCCGTCATGCCCACGGGCGCGCGGCTGACATCGTCCTGCCGGGCGTGAGCGACCGGCGTCTGGCACGCTACCTGCGCACCTTCGGTTTCGTGGGCGTAGGCCACTATGTAGTCAGCGGCTTCGTTCACCTCGACGTGCGCAGCCGGAGCTACTTCTGGATCGACCGCTCCCTGCCCGGCCGCCCGCAGCGAGGCCGCCCGGTGCTGCGCCAGCTGGCCCGCAAGGCCGACCAACGTGCGCGGCGTCGAGGCGTCAAGCCGGTACTGGATCTGGGTGCGCAAAGCGAGGTGATCGAAGAGATCACGCTCTAGCCCGCATCGGTCACCAACTTCGAGCCGAGCCGCCCGGGGCGGCTGTGATAGCCGCCGATCCGCAGTTGAGGCACCGGCGGCATGGTCGACACCAATGTTGAGGATGCCGAAACGAGGACGCGGCGGCTAGCGCGGGGTGGATCGGGCGTGCGGTTCTGGATCGACGGAGAGGCCGGAGGCTGCTGACCGATGCGGGCTAGACGGGGCTCGCTTGCATTCGCGCCTGCCGTTGGACAGAATGCTCTGCTGGTCGCGGCCTGGATCCGAAAAGGGCCGCGTTGGAGCTGGCGGTCGCTTGGGCGCACGCGCTAAACGAGCAGCAGATCGCGCAACATCAAAAAACAATGCCTTTATTGTACCTGGCTTTGGCGGTTCTGGCCGCTGGCTGCACGCTGGAGAGGGCCCCGGTAGCTTCGACCCTTCAGTCAGGCGTCGCAGCAGGGGGACGCGCAGCGCCGCTTCCCGGCGCAGGGCAATCGGGAGCCGGGAGGCAGACCCCGCCCGGCCACGGCACGGCAGGAACGGGAGCCGGGCAACAGGCACCAATGCCACCCGGCGTGGCAGGTGCCACAGCCGGCGGACAGGGCCCGCCGCCGCTGGGCGGGGCCGGCGGCATGCCCGGGGGGCAGGGCGGCGGCAGCGGGGGGATCGGCGGAGACGCCTCGTCCCCACCGGGTGCGGGCGTAGGGGCTCCCATGCCTCCGGGGCCGGGGCCGGCAGCCTGCGCACCCGGCCCGGCCGGCCGGAGTCCCTGCATGGCAGGCTCCTGCACCTGCCAGGGTCCCAGCTGCTGCGTGAGCTGTTCCCTGGCCACCTGCTCGTGTCCCGCAAGCTCCGCTTGCGATCTGTGGCTTGCGCAGCGAGCGACCCAGGCGCGGTGTAGTGGAGGGGCGTGCCGGGTCAGCGGAAGCGACCAGCTCGAATCCTGGGGGGTCGAGCTGACGTGCAGCAACGGTGCCAGCTGCGACGTGAACTGCCAGGGTGCCCAGATGTGCCTTGTCGTGTGCGAAGCGGGATCCGATTGCTTGGTCGATTGCGCAAACGCCGCCAACTGCGACATCGAGTGCATGGGCAGCCCTCCTGCGATCTCGCCCGACGGCACGTGCCGCTCGTGCCGCAGGCCTGGCACCTGCTTGTGATCGGCCGCCGTCGCGCTATCCACTCGAGCCGTCGCAACGTGGGCAACCGTTCAGGGGGTGACCACGCTTGCACGACGGCTTCCCGACTGCCTGGGGCCTGAACAGTTCTCGGTCATGGAGTCACTCCGTTACGGAGTCGCCGGGTGGGCGGCCCCGCAGTCTGCCAAAGCGCCAGCCACCGGCAACCCGATCCACGCCCGGCAAGCTGGATGCGTGCTGGCACGATGGCGCACGCTTTTCGCGGGGCGTGCTGGTATGGTTGACTTGTGCGCGGCGGGCATCGGAAGCAGCAGGCCGGATCGGGGTCCAACGACGTCCCCGCAGAAGGCGAGCAAGCCGCTGTGCGCAGGGTGGTCGCATGCGCGGCAGATGCACACGCGCGGCTGCGGCGCGCCGCCAAGTGGCTACAGCTGCAGGATCGCGCACGGCCGCTCCTCGTGGTCGCGGCGACCCTGGACGCCGGCAAGGAGATCCTGCGCCAGGTTGTCGCCGATCACGGCGCGACGTTTGGATGGCGCGCCACCACCCTGCCGCACCTGGGCAGCGAGCGGGCCCGGACCCAGCTCGCCGCCCGAGGCCTGTGCCCGATCGGGCGGCTGGCCTGCGAGGCCGTGGTCGCGCGGGTCGTGCACGATCGCATTGCGTCCGGGCGCCTCGGCCGCCACGCCACGGTCGCCCGGACCCCCGGCTTCATCCGTGCGCTGACCAGCACGTTGCTCGAGCTTCGGTCGGAGCATTTCGTGGCTGCCCAGGTCGCCGCTGCCGACGCGGAGCTCGCCCGTCTGCAGTGCGACTACGAGACCGAGCTGGAGCGCGCCAGGCTCGCCGACTGGCCCGCTGTGCTGCGAGCCGCGATGGCTGAAGCGCCGGAGCCGGAGCGATCGGCACCCCTTTTGCTGCTCGATGTTCCGGTCCGCTGGTCTTGCGAGGCGCTGTTCCTTGAGACGGTGGGCAAGCACGCGGCCTGCATCCTTGCCACGGTGCCGAGGGGCGATGAACGCACGTCGAAATACCTGCACGACGCCCTTGGGTTGTCCGAAAGCGACGCGGAGCCGGCCCCGCGGACGTCGGCGCTACAGGAGCTGCGAGAGCACCTTTTCGAGGATCGCAGACCGGGAAGGATCGGCCTGGACAACTCGGTCACGATCCTATCCGCGCCCGGCGAGAATCGGGAATGTGTCGAGATCACCCGCTGCATCCTTCGTCTGTCGGAGCAGGGAACACCCTTTGATCGGATCGCTGTCCTGCTCCGTTCGCCGAACGAGTACCGGCCGCATCTGCAGGAAGCGCTGGCACGAGCGGAGATTCCGGCGTTCTTTGCGCGCGGCGTGGTACGCCCGGATCCGGCCGGGCGCGCATTCCTCGCCCTGCTGCGCTGCGCGCAGCAGGGCATGTCGGCGCGACGCTTTGCCGAGTACCTCTCGCTCGCCCAGGTCCCGGACGCGGATGAGTCCGGGCAACCTCCCCCGCCGGCACCCTCCCACGAGCGTTGGATCGCGCCGGATCAGGAATTGGTTCCTTGGGCGCTGGAGACCGAGCCGGAAGCACGACTGGATGAAGAGCGCGCGGAGTCGATCCGAACAGACGACGAGCCGCGGTCGGTCACGGCAGGCACGCTGCGGGCCCCGCGGCGTTGGGAGCGCTTGATCGTCGACGCCTCGGTGATCGGTGGCATCGATCGCTGGCGCCGGCGCCTCGATGGCCTGGCTCGACAGATGCGGGGGGCGCTGCGGGAGATCGACGACAGCGGTGAGGCCCGACAAGAACAGCTGCGGCGCAACCTCGAGGATCTCGGCGCCCTGCGAGCCTACGCACTGCCCTTGATCGAGGATCTTCAGGGGCTGGCTGCAGACAGGACATGGGAGGGCTGGCTGCGATCGCTCGGGGCGCTGGCGAGTCGTGCCCTGCGGCGGGCGGATCGAGTCCTTTCGGTGCTGTCAGAGCTGGCGCCGATGGGTCCGGTAGGACCCGTCGGTCTCGGTGAAGTGATGCGTGTGCTGGAGCACCAGCTGCTGGACTTGCGTGTCCCGCCCTCCGGGACACGGTACGGCAAGCTGCTCGTCGCGCCCATCGCGGCCGCTCGAGGTCTCGCGTTCGACGTCGTGTTCGTGCCGGGGCTGGCCGAGAAGCTCTTCCCCCGCAAGATCGTGGAGGATCCCCTGCTGCTCGACCGGCGGCGGGCGATCCTCGGTGCTGGCCTTTCGACCAACGAAGACCGGCTGGCCGAAGAGCGACTCGCGCTGCGCGTTGCGGCCGGCACCGCGCGAAAGCGCATCGTGCTGTCGTATCCACGCATCGACCTCGAGCAGGGGCGACCCCGGGTGCCTTCGTTCTACGCGCTGGAGGCGGTGCGCGCAGCCGAGGGCAAGCTCCCGTTGTTCGACGAGTTCGCCGAACGAACGGAGACCGTGACTGCGGCGCGCGTCGGTTGGCCCGCGCCGAACGACCGCAACGATTCGATCGACGAGTCGGAATACGACCTCGCCGTGCTCGAGTCGCTGTTGGATCAGAATCCAGACAAGACGTTGGGGTCGGCCCGCTACCTGCTGAGCAGCAACGCCCACCTGGCCAGGGCCCTGCGTTTTCGGGCCAGGCGCTGGCTGCCGAAGTGGACCGGAGCCGATGGTCTATGGCAGCCGAGCACCGGAGCTACGACGGCATTGGCCTCGCACCGGCTCGAAGCTCGCAGCTTCTCCCCAACGGCGCTCCAGGCGTTTGCGGTGTGCCCGTACCGGTTCTTCCTACACACCGTCCACAGACTGGCGCCCCGGGATGAGCCCGTGGCCATCGAGGAGCTGGATCCCTTGCAGCGCGGATCCCTGGTGCACGACGTGCAGTTCGAGCTGCTCAGCCTGCTCCGGGATGCCGGCATGCTGCCGCTGTCCCGAGCCAACGTCGATGCAGCCCTGGAGCGGCTCGGCCAAGTGCTCGATCGCGTTGCAGCAAAGTACCGCGACGATCTGGCGCCCGCGATCGAGCGCGTCTGGCAGGATGGCGTGGCATCGGTTGCCGCGGACCTGCGCGAGTGGCTCCGGCGCGCCAGCGAGGACGTTTCCAGCTTGCAGCCCTGGCGCTTCGAGCTGTCCTTCGGACTCAAGGAGCCACGAGCCAGAGACCCGGCATCGGTAGAGGCACCCGTCGAGCTGGCGAGCGGACTGCGGTTGCGCGGATCGGTAGACCTCATAGAGCGCGACGCCGCGGGGGTGCTGCGGGTCACCGACCACAAGACCGGCAAGGTCCGCGTCGAGCCGGGCGCGATCATCGACGGCGGCAAGGCCCTGCAGCCGGTCCTGTACGCCTTGGCCGTCGAGAAGCTGTTTCCTGACCTGAGCGTGCGCAGCGGGCGGCTGTACTACTGCACGGTGGCAGGCGGCTTCGTGGAGAGGGAAGTCCGCCTCGACGACAAAGCGCGGGCCGCGGCCCAGACGCTGGCGGACACCGTGGGCACGGCGCTCGAGCAAGGCGCGTTTCCCGCCTTCCCCGAGCCCGGGGCGTGCGAATGGTGCGATTACCGGCGGGTCTGTGGCCCTTACGAGGAGCTTCGGACGCGGCGCAAGCCGCCGGGACCGCTCGAATCCCTCCGGCAATTGCGGGGGCTTCGATGAGCAAGGGCGCTGCGATTGCCGAGGACGAGTTCGTCGATGCCGAAGCTCGGCGCTGCATTCGGGAAGATCTGGACCGCACGCTGTTTGTCGAGGCGGCGGCGGGCACCGGCAAGACCACCGCTCTCGTAGGCAGGATCGTGGCCGTGATCCGCAGCGGCAGAAGCACACTGGACCGGATCGCGGCGGTGACGTTCACCGAGAAGGCCGCAGGCGAAATGAAGCTACGGCTGCGGGCCGAGATCGAGAGCCTGCGAGCCGCGAGCGAGACGACCGAGCAAGAGCGGCAAAGACTCGAGCTGGCGATCGAGCAGCTCGAGCTGGCCCGCATCGGCACCATCCATGCTTTCTGCGCCGATCTGCTGCACGAGCGTCCGATCGAAGCGGGCGTGGACCCGCTGTTCGAGGTTCTTCCCGAAGAGGACGCCGAAGCGCTGATCGACTCGGTGTTCGACGAGTGGTTCGAGAAGGTCTTGACCGACCCGCCGGAAGGGATCCGAAGGGCCCTGCGACGGCGCCCGAAGGGACGCGGCGCTCAAGGACCCCGGATGGCGCTGCGCTCGGCTGTCACCAGGCTCGTGCTTCACCGCGACTTCACGTCGGCTTGGACCAGAGAGCCCTTCGACCGCGACGGAGCCATCGATGCGCTCGTTCGGGAGCTGCGTGAAGTAGGAGACCTGTTTGCGCTCGCCGAGGATCCCGGCGATTGGCTGGCGAAAAACCTTCGCGGCATCAAGCGGTTTATCGAGGAGGTCGACCTGCAGGAGCGTGTCCGGGAGCGGGATTACGACGGCCTCGAAGCCGAGCTCCACCGGCTGGCTGGACGCAAGACAGGCTGGCATTGGCGTGGTTCGCACTACAAGGGCTTTTGCGATGGAGTGCGCCGGGAACAGGTGCTCGAGCGACGCGACCGTGCCAAGGCAGCGCTCGACAGCTTCCTGAACGTGAGCGGCGCCGATCTCGCGGCGTGCCTGCGCGAGGATCTGCGTCCTGTCGTCGCAGCCTACGAGGTCCGCAAGCGACACGAGGGCCCGCTGGACTTCCTCGATCTCTTGATCCGGGCGCGCGATCTGGTGAAGGGAGATCGAGCGCTGCGGGCCGAGCTGCAGGAGAGGTTCACCCACTTCTTCGTAGACGAGTTCCAGGACACCGATCCGCTGCAGGCCGAGATCCTGCTGCTGCTGTCAGCGGATGACCCGGAAGCAAACGACTGGAGGGCTTTGCGTCCTGTCGGCGGCAAGCTGTTTTTCGTCGGAGACCCCAAACAGTCCATCTACCGCTTCCGCCGTGCCGACGTCGCGCTTTACGAGTCGATCAAGCGGCGGCTCGCCGGCATCGGCGCGAGGGTCGTGCAGCTGAGCACGAGCTTCCGGAGCCTGCCCGGCCTGCAGGAGGCGATCAATGGTGCCTTCTCGCATTCGATGCGAGCCCGGGACGACGGCAGCCAGGCCGACTACGTGCCGCTCTGCCGCTACCGTGGCCGTCACGCCGGCCAGCCGTCGCTCGTCGCGCTGCCCGTGCCCAGGCCGTACAGCGACTACGGCAAGATAACCAACTACGCCATCGAGGCGTCGCTGCCGGATGCGACCGGCGCGTTCGTTGACTGGCTGGTCCGCGACTCGGGCTGGACCATCGAGGACAGGGAGGAGCCCGACCGCCGGCTGCCCATTGCTGCTCGCCATATCTGTATCCTGTTCCGGAGATTCCAGTTCTGGGGCAGCGACGTCACGCGACCGTACGTGCAGGCGCTCGAGGCACGCAGGATCCCGCATGTCCTTGTCGGAGGCTCGTCGTTCCACGCCCGCGAGGAAGCGATTGCCTTGCGCAATGCGCTCGCTTCCATCGAGTGGCCGGACGACACGTTGAGCGTGTTCGCAACCCTGCGCGGCCCGCTGTTCGCCTTGACCGACGATCAAATCCTGACCTTTCGTGACCGTGTCGGCTCGCTCCACCCCCTGCACCGCGTCAACCCCGATGATCTGCATGGCCCCGAAAGCGAGGTGGCCGAGGCACTTGCGATCCTGGCGCGGTTGCACGCCGGCCGAAACCGGCGTCCGATCGCCGAGACGGTGCATCGGCTGCTGCACGCGGTGCGGGCGCATGCCGGGATCGCGATCTGGCCTGCGGGCGAGCAGGCGCTGTCGAACTGCCTGCGGGTCAGCGACCGTGCTCGCCGCTTCGAGCGGCGCGGGGCCGCCTCGTTCCGGGCCTTCGTCGAGATGCTGGAGCAGGAGGCGGAACTCGGCAGGGGCGGCGAGGCGCCGGTCGTCGAGCAGGGCACCGAAGGCGTCCGGATCATGACCGTGCACAAGGCCAAGGGTCTCGAGTTCCCGGTCGTCGTGCTCGCGGATCCGACGTGCCGCTCGGTTCGCGACGAGCCTTCGCAGTTCGTTGACGCGGCCCGCGGGCTTTGGGCAGAGGTGCTTTGCGGGGTCGTCCCGCATGACCTGCTGCGAAACAAAACCGCCGAGCTGGAACGTGATCGGGCGGAGTCGGTGCGGGTGGCGTACGTGGCGGCAACCCGCGCGCGCGATCTTCTGGTCGTGCCCGCGCTGGGCGACGAACCGCAGCAAGGCTGGGTGGACGTGCTGAACCCGGTGCTGTACCCGGAGCGGTCCGCCTGGGCGCACGGAAGCCCGGCCGCCGGATGCCCGGAGTTCGGACCGGAGTCGGTCGCGCAACGGCCGGCACGAGCGGGGCAACCCGCCTCGATCGCTCCGGGACTGCATGTCGCGGAGGCGGGAAACCAGGTCGTCTGGTGGGATCCCGCGCTGCTCCGCCTCGATGTCGAGCAGTCGGTAGGCCTGAGCCAGGACAAGCTGCTGCGCGCCGACGAGAGCGGCGAAGCCGCGGCCGGCGGAATGCAAGCCCACGAGCAGTGGCAGCTGCGGCGCCAGCGGTCTCGGAAAGCGGGAGCGCAATGCACCAGGCAGGTGGAGACGGTCACGAGCGTTGCGGCTGCGGCGTCACCCAAACCTGGCGGGGAGATCGCGATCCAGCACGTTGCGGGCGAGCGCGAGGGAAGACCCCGAGGAAAGCGGTTCGGAACGCTGGTGCACGCGGTTCTCTCGCTGATCGATCTCGATGCCGGTGCAGATGCAATCCGCGCGACGGCGCACGCGCACAGCGCGATGCTGGGCACTACACCCGAGGAGCTCGAGGCGGCGGCAAGAGCCGTGGAGCGCGCCCTCGGCCACCCGCTGCTCAGGCGAGCGTCGCAGGCAAGGGACTCGGTCCGCCGCGAGTCACCGGTGATGTTGCCCCTGCCAGGCGATCGGATCGTGGAGGGCGTGCTCGACCTGGCCTTCCGGGAGCAGCTCGAAGCAAGAGGTCAATGGACGATCGTGGACTTCAAGACCGATCACGAGCTCGGCACAAGGCAGCCCGCGTACGAGGAGCAGCTGCGCTTGTACGTCCGGGCTGTCGAGGCAGCCACGGGCGAGTCGGCCCGGGGCGTCTTGCTTGTCGTGTGACGTGAAGCGATTACAGGTCAGTTGAGCCAGCCGAAGTGGCGCGTTTCGGGTGGACCCAACGTGGGATGGCAGGTCTGGACACTGGGTGATCGTGATCGTGCGCGTTTTTCGTGGTCGTGGTCGTGATCGTGATCGTGGTCGTGATCGTGCTCATCGATACGGACGATCTGTCGCTTTGACTCGCCGGTCCCGGCAGCAGACGTGGCACCGAGGATGTGTCTGTCGCTGGCTAGGCTAGGTTGCCTCGTAATCGTGCGCGTTTTTCGTGATCGTGGTCGTGGTCGTGATCGTGGTCGTGCTCGTGCTCATCGATACGGAGGATCTGTCGCTTGGACTCGCCGGTCCCGGCAGGTTGCCTCGTACCGGCCACGACTACGACTACGACCACGATCACGACTACGACCACGATCACGACCACGACCACGACCACGAAAGCGCGCACGACCCACGCCTACGGCCCACGGCCACGGCCACGGCCACGACTACGACCACGGCCATGACCACGACCGTGACTACGACCATGACCACGATCCCCTGCGGCTGCAGCCTCCGGACTCTCGACGTGCTCGGGATTTGGCGTCAGGTCGCTTGGGACGTCTGGCTCGGCGTGACGGGCGCGGGTCGATCGCGGTAGAGATCGCGCATCAGCGCCGCGAGCTGCGGAAAACGCAGAGCTTGGGGACCGTCGCTCAGCGCCTCCTCAGGCCGGGGGTGGAATTCCACCATCACGCCGTGCGCACCCACGGCCTGTGCGGCGCGGGCGAGTGGTGGCACCAGATCGCGCCGGCCTACGGCGTGCGAGGGGTCGATGATGACCGGCAGGTGCGTGCGCTCCTGCAGAATCGGCACCGCGCTCAGGTCGAGGGTGTTGCGCGTCGAGGTCTCGAACGTGCGGATCCCGCGCTCGCAAAGAAACACCTGCTGATTGCCTTGCGACAGGATGTATTCGGCTGCCTGCAGCAGCTCATCGATGGACGCCATCAACCCGCGCTTGAGCATCACCGGACGGTGCACCTGCCCCACGGCGCGCAGCAACGAAAAGTTCTGCATGTTGCGTGCTCCAACCTGCAGGATGTCCGCCTGGCGCGCCACGGCTTCCACCTGATGCGTGTCCATCACCTCGGTCACGATGGGCATGCCGTAGGTCTTGCCTGCCTCCGCCAAGTAATCGAGCCCCTCGAGCCCGAGGCCCTGGAAGCTGTACGGCGAGGTGCGAGGCTTGAAGCAACCTCCCCGGAGAATCGCCACGCCGTGCTCGCGCGCGTGGCGCGCGCAGGTCATGACCTGTTCACGGGTTTCAACGGCGCACGGACCGGCGATTACGACAAAGTCCGGGCCCCCGATTTCGACGCCGGCCGCCGACAGCACCGTGTCCTGCTGCTTGTGCTCGCGGCTCGCGAGCCGGTAGGCGCTCGACTTGCGCTTGGAAGTGGGTTTGTGGGCGGATGTCGGCCCCGGCGGCGTGTCTGCGATCGTGGCGGCGCTGGACACCTCTGCGGTCGCCAATACCGCCGGCTGCAGCGTGGTAGGCGGCAGATCGCTCGAGGCGTAGCTGCCAAGAAAGCGCACGAAACGAGTCACCTTGCTCAGCTCTTCGAGCGCCTGCCCCACGGAGTCGGCGGCTGGATTGCCGTCCAGGTCGAGGTAGAACATCTCCTCCCAGGCGTTGCCCGGAATCGGGCGCGACTCCAGCTTGGCCAGGTTGATGCCGTGCTTGCGGAAGACCAAGAGCGCCTGCACCAGGGAGGCGGGTTTCTGGGCCGTCGAGATCACGAGCGAGGTCTTGCAGGGAAGCTGCTTCGGCACGGGAAGCGGTCTGCGAGCAACGAAAATGAAACGCGTGTAGTTGTCGCGCTGGTCGGCGATGTTTTCGACCAGCACCTCCACCCCGAAGTGTGCCGCAGCCTCCGCCGAGGCGATCGCTGCAGCCCGCTTGTCGCCCGCAATCGCCTGCACCGCATCCGAAGCGCTCGTTGCGTACTGCACCTGGCACCCGGCCAGCGCGTCGACGAAATGCCTGCATTGGGCCAGGGCCTGCGGGTGGGCGTGCAGTAGCCTGAGCTGGGACCTGTCGGCTCCTTGTAGCCCGAGCAAGCAATGGCGGATGGGCATCCTCTCTTCGCCGACGATCGAAAGCCCGTGCTCGAGCAACAGGTCGTAGGCTTCGTTGATGCTGCCGGTGATCGTATTTTCGATCGGAGCCACCCCCTGCTCTGCTTCACCGCGGGCCACCTGCTCGAAGATCCGGCGCAAGCTGTTACAACCCGCATAGGACCAGCCGGTCGTTTGGCGCGAGAAGTGGCGCTCGGCAGCCGCATGACTGTACGAGCCCTGGCTGCCCAGGCCGCACAAACGCAGCGAGGTGCGCTGGGTGCCCGCCTGCTCCGCGCTCAACTGATCGTGCTGAACACGCAGCGAATCCTCGATCACGGCGTGAAACACCCGCGTAACGAAGTGAGCGTCCAGCCCCAAGGCGCGTCCGGCTCGGACGCGGTCGGCCAGCACACGCGCCTCTCGCTCTTGATCCCGGGCAGGTCCGGTGGCCTTGCTCTTGTGCTCGGCGATGCGCCGGCTCAGCTCGCGGCGCTGGGCCAGGCTTTCGAGCAGCGATCCATCCAAGCTGTCGAGCTCGATGCGCAGCGAATCCAAGGCTGCACTCGGATTGGCTTTCGACGAAACAGGGCTCGATTCAGACATCGCGCTCTCTCCTCGGCAGGCGAACCCTTGACGGCAAAAAAAAACCTCCCGCGCGGGAGGTCCTTCCTACTGTCAGCGTTGTGCCCTGCTGTTAGCTGAACCTGAACGGACCTCCCGGCGGGGTGGGGGTAAACAAAAAGGCAACAGAGCCGCCAAGGCCGGTCCGCAACATGGGCGCGCTTATAGCGTGCTCGGTCCTGGGACGCAAGGCGGCTTGCATCGCGGCCCCAACCGTGCCACGGCGCTGGACGTCATGGGCTACGCTTCGCTCGCAGCCTGCGTTCGCGATTTGCAGAGCCACGGTCACTTGCGTCGTGTGGATGTCGAGCTCGACCCCTTTTTGGAGCTGGCTGCCCTTCAGCGCAGCGCCTATCGAGCCGGCGGGCCCGCACTGCTGTTTACCAACGTCAAAGGCTGTCGCTTCCCGCTGGTATGCAACCTCTTTGGCACGTTGGAGCGGGCGCGCTTCATGTTTCGCGACTCGCTGCGCGCGGTGGAGCGCCTGATCGAGCTGCGCGTCGACCCGACCCGGCTTGTACGTCAACCTTGGCGCTACCTCGGTGTGCCCCTGACGGCACTGCGCATGCTGCCGCGGCGCACTGCGCGCGCTCCCGTGCTCAAGCACACGATGCGCGTGAGCGAGCTGCCGCACGTGCAGTCATGGCCGCGGGACGGCGGAGCCTTCATCACGCTGCCCCAGGTCTACAGCGAGCACCCGGAGCGTCCAGGCCTCCATGCCTCCAACCTCGGGATGTACCGGATTCAACTCTCGGGAGGTCACTACCAAGGTGATCGCGAGGTGGGCCTTCACTACCAGATCCACCGCGGCATCGGTGTGCACCACGAAGCAGCCCTGCGACGCGGGCAGACCCTGCCCGTAAACGTGTTCGTGGGTGGACCGCCGGCGATGACGCTCGCGGCCGTCATGCCCTTGCCGGAAGGCATGTCCGAGCTCGGCTTTGCAGGCGCCCTGTCGCGACGCCGCGTCCGCATGGCGCCGGTTGCGGATGGCTTGCCGGTTCACGCCGATGCCGACTTCTGCCTCGTCGGACACGTGGAACCCGGACGCACGCTGCCGGAAGGCCCTTTCGGCGACCACTTGGGCTACTACAGCCTGGCGCACGATTTCCCGGTGCTGACCGTGCAGCGCGTCCATCATCGCGATGACCCCATCTGGCCCTTCACGACGGTGGGGCGGCCCCCTCAAGAGGACACCGTCTTCGGCAAGCTGGTGCATGAGCTTAGCGAGCCCATGATCCCGGCGCTGATTCCCGGAGTCCACGCAGTGCACGCAGTCGACGCAGCAGGGGTGCACCCGCTGTTGCTGGCGTTGGGCAGCGAACGTTACAGCCCCTACGCCGAGCTCGCGCAGCCCCAAGAACTGCTGACGCAAGCCAACGCGATCCTGGGGCAGGGACAGATGTCGCTGGCCAAGTATGTGGTCATCGCGGCCCGCGACGATGCGCTCCCTTCGGGCCTTCACGACATCGGCGCCTTTCTTGACCACGTGCTGTCGCGCTTCCGCGCGGAGCGCGACCTGCACTTTCACACTGAGACCACCATCGACACGCTCGACTATTCCGGAGCGGGCCTGCATCGAGGCTCCAAGCTGGTCATCGCCGCCGTCGGAAAAGCAATTCGCAAGCTGCCGGCGGCACTGCCTTCCGGCCTGCGTCTGCCAGAGGGCTTCTCGGAGCCTCGGGTGGTCATCCCGGGGGTGCTCAGCGTGCGTGCTCCCAGAGCGAGCCAGCCCGGCGGCCACGAGCTTGAACCTGGCCTGAATCGCTTCTGCACGAGCTACCGCGCGAGCGACGCGATCAACGCCTTCCCATGGATCGTGCTGGTGGACGACAGCGACTTCACAGCGCGCAACCTCGATAACTTCCTGTGGGTCACGTTTACGCGTTCCGATCCCGCACGAGACATCTGGGGCATCGAGGCAACCATCCGCCACAAGCATTGGGGCTGTCGCGGCGCGCTCGTGATCGATGCGCGTGTCAAGGAACACCATGCTCCTGCGCTCGAAGAGGACGCGGCCGTAACACAGAAGCTCGAAGGGCTCGCGGTCAAGGGAGGGCCGCTGGAAGGCCTGATGGGTTAGGCCCGCGGCCCTCAGGAGTTCCGCGGCCGGTACGAGCCCACGTCCCGGGCGATCTCCATGACCTGCCTTCGGAGCTCGGACACATCGAAAGGCTTGTCGATTCTTCGATTGTCGATCGTTCCTATGAACGACCGGTCGTCGCCCGGCAATGCACCGCCGGTCATGAACACCATGCGTTGCTCAAGCCCGGGCCATCGCCCCTTGATCATGGCATGCAGTTTGCGCCCACCCATCTGCGGCATGGCCAGATCGCAGAGGATCACGTCAAAGCGGCGATCGTGCTCCAACCGATCGAACGCGGCGATGCCGTCCAGAGCGAGAACCAGCTCGTGTCCGCGCAACGCGCGCTGTAGGCAGCGCAGCACCATGGGCTCGTCATCAATGACCAGCACGCGGGCGGTTCCGGTCCAGTCCCGACCCGGAAACGAGGACGCGACGCCTAGCGCGGGCCCATCGGGCATGCGGTTCTGGCTCGATGGAGCGGCCGGGGACTGGCGACCCATGCGGGCTAGCGCCCGATGGGGTGCGTTGCTGCCGCGGATGGGAACCTCATCTGTCTCACTCGACCGGAGTGGATCGGCATGCAGCAGACTCTGAGACGGGTTTGATTCCATCGTTTCACCTCCCCTACGACCAATGCGTCGCCCGGTTGTTCGTCACGGTTTGTTGGGCGGTATCGCTGCTCAAGTTGACTTGCCGAGCCAGTGTAACATTTCAAGCAGGCTTGTGTGGGGTAAATGGGTATTTTTTGTGGGTAGCCTGGGGAAAAAATTGGATCCAAGATGGTTGGCATCCTAAAGGCCTACTGATTGATCCCAAAAGGTCATTCAATAGCCAATGAGCCCATGGCCCTGGAACACTGATGTCGGTAACGTGCCCACCCGAAATGTAACCGTTCAGGCCCATGGAAGTCGGGTGTTCAGGCGCGAAATCAACCAGCCGTTGGACATGGGCTAGCGGAACGCCGCGCGCAGCAGCAAGCCGAGCGCAAACGTGTGCATGCGGCCGTTGGCGTGCTGAAACCGGTAGCGCGTGCTCAACCAGAGCGCATCGAGGCTGGCTCCGAGCCCCCAAGCCTGGCTGATTCGCCAATGCTTACCGAGCACGAAATGCACACCTGCACCAACGTCGCTGTTCTGGTCCAAGTGAGGCAAGTCCAAGCGACCCGCTCGGATCCTGCCTGCGGCGAGGCCCAGCCGGGCGAGCCCCAACGACCCCGCAACCACGACATCCTGCGTCCGAAACCGGTAGCTGGCGCCCAAACCGAAGCAAACCAGGCTCAGGGCCGCATCCTCGTACAGCAGCTCCCCGTCCACGTGGTAGTCGCTGCCCGGGACATGGATGAACACCAGGTCCATCTGTAGCGATAGTGCCTTGGTCAGGGCTGCGCCCAGCGACGCATTGATACCGAGCCCGCTTCCCGAAGCGTCCAGACTGGCGCCTCCGGCGCGCTCTCGGGACCAGGCAAGCACGGGACCCACCGCCGTCCGAAACTGCACCTTTCGCTGGCGTTTTCGGTGGGCCGCGTCGCTGCCTTGCACCTCGCCCAGTTGCTCCGCGCGCGCTCCGGCGTGCCACACGAGCGGTATCAGCACCAGCACTGCGCAGGCCCATCGCAGCGGCCGACCGCGCTCGTCCATGGACGCAGTTTGACACGCGGGTGTCGGGCTGTCCTGACCGGACGGTTTTGACTATCTCCTCGAAATAGCGCTTCACTGCATCGACATTGAACCGCAGCCTGCGTCGATTCGCCGGCCCGAGCGACCCCAATCGCTCGCAGACTCTTGTACGAAATCGGGGACGCAGGACACTAGCAAGACCGCCGCCTCGGCAGGTCGCGACGACGACGGCGATCGAGGATACTCTGAAGAGGATCCCGGCGGCACGCCGCGCTCTGAAGCCGCACGGAGCTCGGTGTGGGATGGTGCCAGCGTTCGGGCCCTCCGAGCGCGAGGATGAGGAATCGTGAAGAAACTCAAGAAACTCAGAAAACCCAGGACGTTCCGGTTTGGCCATCTGTTTGGCCGCGACCTGCTGACCAGACTGCTCAAGAACTTCGTCAAGGGCTGCCTGGTCGTGGCTCCGGTCGCCTTCACGCTTTGGGTGGTCTTCACGTTGTTTTCGTTCGTGGACAACCTGATGCTCGAGTTCGAGGTGCCGGGCCTGGGGGCGGCGGTCACGCTTACCGTGATCACGATCGTCGGTGCGCTGGCGTCCAATGTGGCTGCAAGGCGTTTCTTCGAGTCGGCCGAGGAACTGCTGACCAAGTTCCCCCCGCTCAAGCTGCTCTACAGCTCGCTAAGAGACTTCATCGGAGCGTTGGTCGGGGATCAGGAGCGGAGCTTTGACCGGCCCGTGGCCGCCACCCTTACCCCTGACGGCGGCGCCAAGATCATGGGGTTCGTGACCCGCGAGGACCTGGACACCCTGGGTCTGGGCGGCCACGTAGCAGTCTACGTCCCGCAATCCTACAATTTCGCGGGGAATCTCTTGTTGTTCCCACGCGAACAGGTACAGGCGCTCGATATCGACAAGACCAAGGCCATGGCGTTCATCGTTTCAGGCGGGGTGGTTTCTACCCACGGCGATCGGCGCTCCACCACGGAGATCGCTCGAACCCGCGCGAGTTAGAGGGCCCGGCGCCCCTGCCGTCTTAGCGTACTGCCGTCTTAGCGTAGTGTCCCCTTAGCGTACACAAGGCATCCGAGACATAACCCATGTGGCGAAAAGCGCTTGCATTCGCCAGCTGTTCAGCTATCACATCCGCGCGGGGCAAGGCGAGTGCCGGCACAAACGCAAGACCGCCCAAGTCGGCTGCTGGGTGCCTGCGGCGTACGCTAAGGCTGCACTACAGGCAAGGAAGGAGTCGCAGCATGCGACCGGGGGTGAATGCAACGCTGGTGAACACGAGCCGTGAGGTGGCGCTCGGGATGCGACAGGACTCGAACGCTTCCTCGGGCGTACGGCAAATCGCACAGGTTGATGACGAGTTGAGCGGGCGGACCCTGGGAGCCTACGAAATCATGGGTCGACTGGCATCCGGCGGCATGGCGAGCGTGTATCTGGGGCGCCGGCGAGGGGCGAGGGGGTTCGAGCGTCTGTTTGCGGTCAAGGTCTTGCATCGGCACCTCGAACGCCATCCGGACGCAGTGCGCTGGTTCTTGAACGAAGCCCGTGTCGCCGCGCAGATCCGCCACCCCAACGTGGTGTCGGCCGTCGACGTCAGCGACCGATCCCAGGCCGGCTGCTACATGGTGATGGACTACGTCCCCGGCGATCACCTCTTTAACCTGCTTCGGGCCGCGGGGCGACGCGGCCGGCGTATTCGGGTCTCGGACGCGCTGAGAGTCATCTCCGATGTGCTAGCGGGACTCGCCGCCGCACACCGCGTACAGGACGAATTCGGGCGGCCGTTCGGGCTCGTACACCGCGATCTGTCCCCCCACAACGTCATGCTGGGGGAAGACGGTATCGCGCGGATTACCGACTTCGGCGTCGCCCAGATCTCCGGCCCCGCAGCCGCGGTTCGCGTGCGGTTGGTAGCCCGCCGGCAGCCGACGGCCGGCAAGCTCGCGTACATGTCCCCCGAGCAAGCGCTGGGCTCGCGTCTCGACCAGCGTTCCGATCTGTTCACCGTCGGCATCCTGCTGTGGGAGAGCCTGGTCGGCAAACGCCTGTTCGCGGCCAGGGATCGACGGTCGGTCGTCCGCCGGCTGTGCCGGTCGGCCGTGCCTGCGCCGTCGCGTTTCTATCCCGAGCTGGCGCCCTACGATGCGTTGACCCTACGGGCCTTGTCTCGTTCCCCCGCGATGCGGTTCCAGAACGCCGACGATTTCGCACAAGCGCTCGAGCTGGTAGCCGAGCAGGGAGCGGGCTTGGCGTCACAGCGTGTGCTCGGCAGGCTCGTGCGCGGGCTGGCTGCAGAGAAACTCGACTCGGAGCGCGCCTTGCTCCGGTACGGCTCGCAACGCTCGGACGCGGGCACCGGCCTGAGACGGCGTCGCGACCGAAGCCAACCAACGGCGCCAAGGCAGGACCAGGCCCTCGTGCTGCCGCCACCGCCCCCCCGCGGCGCCTTCTCGGCCTAGGGCCCGCGGAAGAATAACTCGGGTGTTTCGGTGAGGACTGGGCGGTGGTCAGAACCGGCGAAATGGATGAGTTGTTCCTCCGCGGGCCCTTAGTAGCTTGGCTACATGCTGGTGCAAGAGTAGGGGAGGTTCTTCAACGATTCCGGGGGCCGCTCGCCTCGTGGGACCGTTTCGACAGCACGTGCGCCCGCCGCTGCCGAAGGTCGCGGCTACGCCTTCGAGGCCGGGGCGGCCATGCGCGATTGGGCCTTCGCCAACACACGGCTTCGCGCGCTTGCGAGCTACATCGACCCGGCCAACCAGCGAGCGATCGCGCTGGCCGAACGGCTCGGCGGGCAACCGGTTGAAGGACCGCCCGGCGTCGTCACGTACCGCTACTGCGCCCGGATGGCTGAAGCCTCGCCGAAGCGGCCCGGAACCGAGCCCCACGGCTGACTATCGCGTGTAGCGGTGGTGATCCGGCAAGACCGTCGGAAGCGCTAGCCGCCCCTGCCACGAAACTGTTTCTCGTCCGAAACTTGGGAATGGAGAAAAACGCGCTACAAGGGGGAGGTGCGAGGTCATGCACGGCGGGTTGCTTGCTGGATGAGGGCGCTATGAAGACTCCTCGGCTCAGGGCCTTGCGGCCCAACGGAAGCGCGAACCAAGCTTGGCTGCGTCAACAGGGCGTGCGACGCTACGATCCACGCACGCGTGCTCTGTGGTGCCGTTGTCAGGGCGGCAGCCTCGACGCCGAGACGATCACCGAGCTGCGCACCTTTCTCGTGCGGCGAGGCGAGTACGCCGCGGTGTCGCGCCTGTTGAGCGACTGGGCGCACCGCGCGAGGGATCGAAACGCGGCTGCGGAAGCCTACATGCAGGCAGCCGACGCGGCCCAGCGGGCTGGCGCAGTGCGCGAAGCCGAGGCCCTCTACGAACAGGCGCTACAAGCACGCCCGACGCACAGAAGAGCGGCCACGCGATTGCTTGATGCCATGCAACAACGGGGCAGCGACAGTGCGCAACTGCGCTTGCTCGACCACCTGATACGCTGTTGGAACGAGACCGACATCGTGGATTCCGTACATCTTGCGGAGCTGCATTTCCGCCTCGGACGGATCCTCGAGCTGCGAAGCCCCATGCCGAGTGCAGCAGCGGACCACTACCGCCGGGCGCTGCAGCTCGATCCAGGCTCGACCGGGGCTGCAGCTGCCGCGCGAGCGCTCTTCGAGCGCGCCGGCAACTTGCAGGCCGCTGCGGCAGTGATCGAGCTGCAGCTCGACGTAACGCGCAACGCGGACAGACGTTGCGAGCTTCTGTGGGAGCTGGCGCTGGTACGGGGTGAGCGCATGGGCGATCTGGATGGGGCCATAGCCGCTCTTCGCCGGGCACTGGCGCTGGCGCCGGAGGACCCGAAGCTCCTGGGCCGCCTGGCCGCCTGTTTGCACGAACGCGTGGAGTGTGGTGCCTCGACCGACCCGTGCCAGGATCTGGACCGCGCGAACCAGTGCCTCTCCAAGATGCCCGGGCCTGCCGGATGTCGTAAGTCGATTCGCGCGGGCGGAACTGTGTGCGACGGCAGCCAAACACGTCGTGACGCCCTTTTTGGCTTTCGCGAAACGCGGGCGCTGACCCAGGGCCGGCAGCGCCCGGAGGCACGCCTCAATTCTGGACTCGCATGGGTGCACACGCGAAGCATCCCGAGCGGCGCGTCGAACGCCACGAGCCCGATCGGCAACAAGATCCCGCGTAGCAGCCGTTATGGAGTCGAATCGCCGCCGGCGACCCCGCCGGTCTGCTGACTCACGGCAGCGGGACCGGATGCCGGCCGGCGCAGGAAGCCATCCAGCCACTTGGCCAACCTCCGGTTGCCCTCGACGCTGTAGTGGCCATCGCCGGCGAGGTAGCAGTCCTTGCAACCGGCGAACTCGGAATGGGTAGTGTCGCAGACGAGCCGGTGCTCGGCGCAAAGCCCTCGCACCATATCCACCAGCTTGTCGTTGACGGCATCCAGTCCAGGCACCGCATCCCTCGCATCAAGGTAGACCAGGCGCAGCTCGACCCTACGCTCAAGTAAAAAGCGTGTGAGATTGCCAATCACCACGCGGTAGTAGCTGTGGACCGCTGCGAAGACGTCCGGCCGCATGACCGCGTGCACCCAGTACGGAACCGGTGCCGGAGCACCTTGGTCGCCCGCGGGGAAGATCTCGATCGGCGGCATTCCCGGACCCTTGAGCGCGCTGTACAGGCGCCGCGTGTAGATACGCATGGTCCAGTCCGATCTCCACGGGTTGCGGCCCCGGCTACGCATGCGCTCCCACATCGCCTGGTAATCGAATGTGTGGAGCTCGGGCATCTGGTACAGCGCGGGCCCGGGACGAAAATAGAAGGTCTCGTGGGGATCGTTTACGAACACAAACAAGATGACCTGCTTGGGCTTGAACCGATCGACGAAGAGCCGCAGCGATATGTAGCTGTGATAGAGCGTATCGACTTCGCGTGACATGTTGTAAGCCGGATGGCCGTAGCGAGTGCGGAGCAGAGCACCCGCGGTCTGCTCGTACTCGACCCCGCGCCCGTAGATCATGGAGTCGCCCACCAGCAGTATGTCCTTGGGCGTATCCGGCGCGTTCCGGAAGCCCCACTCGTCGGTCTTGTGACCCCAGGTGTAGCCGTTGCAGAAGAGCTCCGTCTCGTGGTTTGGCACCATGAAGCGTAGGAAAGGCGCCTCGTCCGGAAAGTAGATTCCATCTGGAGCCAGATCGTTGAACCGATCGAGCACCGCATTCGCGATGTTCGGAGGCAAGTAGCGCGCTCCTACCCGAAGCGAGACCTCGAGCAAACCAAAGGCCATCACGACAGCGAAGAGAACCGTCAGCAGGAACAGACCAATCCGGCGTCCTGTTGTGCGGGCGCGACTGGACCCATGTGCCGGCTCTGCCATACGTTCGGACATTAGTAC
>JAKSBK010000122.1 GCA_022361155.1 Pseudomonadota bacterium | reverse complement strand
CGAGTCCTCGCTTTGGTCTGGGCAGTCTGCTGCGGATACGGCTGCAGCGGTCGCACCCCGGCCCTGCCCCCCTCCGGGTCGGGAACCTCGGGAGGCGCTGGGTCGGGGCAGGCTGGTGGGGGTAGCGGCGTGGCAGGCTCGGGAGGCGGTGCGGCTGCGATGGGCGGTGCGGCTGCCATCGGCGGCGGCGGCGGCATCGCAGGAGCGGGCACCGGCGCAGGCGTCCCGGGGGGCGCAGGCGTGGCGGGCAGTGGCGGCGTCGCCGGATTGGGCGCCGGAGGGATGGGGGGGGTGCTCCCGCCGCCCCCACCACCGCCGCCCCCACCACCAGCCAAAGTCACGCTTCAGTGGATGCTCGAGCAGATGGTCGATCGCGACCGCCTAGCTCGTTTTCCCACGCTCCTGCGGCCCAAGACGCTTCAAGCCAGCAGCTACAACAGGCAATCGAAGCCGCCGGTCGGCTCGCCCGGCTGGTTCGCGGATCAGGACTTTAGTGGAGCGGTCCGCACCGAGGGAGGGGAACGGGTCTTGATGGAGCACCGGGGGCCGGGGGCCATCGTCAAGATGTGGAGCACCTATTATTACCAGAGCTTCGGTAGCCGCCGCGGGCCCATAGTAAGGATCTACCTGGACGACAACCCGACGCCGGTTATCGAGGAGTACTTGATCGAGTTGCTGACCAGGAACGAGTGGTCGCCGGCGGATTACGGCCCGGTGCCACCCAAGCAGAACAGCTTCGATGTCCCCGGAGTCCTGGCAGGTTTCACCGCCCGTGCCGGGAATCTGTACATGCCGATTCCCTACCAACGCAGCTGCAAGGTGACCGTCGTCGATACCCGAAACTGGTTCAACATCATCAACTACGTGGAATTCCCGCCGGGCACCGTTGTCGAGACCTATACCCCCCAAGGCTATCAGCAAGCCCTGGCCACCATGCAGGCGATCAGTTCTCAGCTCGCGAATCCCACGGACTTCGTGGGTGGCATACCCCACAACCAGACCGTCACCTTGAACCCGGGACAGTCGCTCCCGATTCCCTTGCCGCCGGGCAGCAACGCGGTTCGCCATCTCGAAGTGAAGCTCGCCGACACCTCGAGGCAACGCCTGCGCTCCACCATCCTCAAGGGCACCTTTGACGGCGAGCAGACGATCTGGACCCCGCTCGGTGACTACTTCTGCAGCGGCAACGAGGTCAATGCGTTCAAGACCTGGGAGCGCGAGATGCGTCCGGACGGCACCATGATCACGCGCTGGGTGATGCCGTACCAATATGCGGGCGAGATCGCCTTCGAGAACCTGGGACCGGATCCCGTGACCTTGGATGTCAAGCTACAGACTGCCCCCTGGTTCTGGGATGCGGACTCGATGCACTTTCACGCGCATTGGTGGACCACGGAACCGGTGCCAGGCAAGCCTTTTTCGGACTGGAACTTCGTGCACGTGGACGGCAAGGGTGTCTACGTCGCCGACGTCTGGACCGTTTTGAGCGCGAATCGAGAGTGGTGGGGCGAGGGCGACGAGAAGATCTACGTTGACGAAGCCTACGATCAGAACGGAACGGGGGACGATTTCCCCACCCACTTCGGTACCGGCACCGAGGACTACTACGGTTGGGCGGGCGGCGAGAATCCGACCGGACTCGATACCTTCAGTCACCCGTTCCTATCCAACGTGCGGGTGGGAAGCGCACAGAACAACCGGGGCTACAACATCACGACCCGCTCGCGGGTCTGGGATGCGATTCCCTTTTCCACGCGCCTTCACTTCGACATGGAAGCTTCGTTTGGCTTCCAGATGCGCAATCACTGGGACTTGCTCAAGTACTCGGTGGTGACCTACTGGTATGCGATTCCGGGCGCACGCCACAACCGGGTCCCTCAACCGGCCGAGGCCGCCAAGCCCGTCATGACCCTCCAGGATCTGGATGCTCGTATCGCAGCCTTGCGTGGAGGCCCCGCACCATAGCTGCTAAGGGCCCGCGGTAGAATAACTCGTGTGTTTCGGTGAGGACTGAGCGACGCTGGCGAGGCGCGACGACGAGGAGTATTGGGGATACTTCGAGGAGGAGCAACATAGCCAGCGCTGGTCAGAACCGGCTGAGTATCGAAGGCGAGTTCCTTGGGGCCTGAACGGTTACGTTCAAAACACCAGGTTGTTGATCTTGCAATCGTTGGAACAGTAGTCGTTGTTGATGCGGTTGCCGTCGTCGCATTGCTCGCCGGCGGTCACGACGCCGTCGCCGCAGGTTTCCTCGCACAGGGTCTGCAGGCGCTCGAAACCGGTGAGCTCGAGTTGAAAATGGGAGCCGCAGCAGCGCCGCTCGGCGTGAAACAGGGCTATCTCGTAAATCTGTCCTACCAGCAAGCCAAGTGTCCGGGACGGGAGCACGCACGTGCCGTCGCAGCTCGTCGTGCCGTCCGGCCTCAGCGTCACTCGTGCCGTCAACCGCGCGTGAACGCCGCCGAGATCCAGGGCCAGCATCCCCCCGATGAAGACCCAGACGTCGTCGTCGCCGCTGAACTGGAATTGCTCGCCGCCGCGAAACGTGAACCAGTAGCGTGTCTCGGTGCTGAACCGGAAGTTGCCTCCGTTTTGGCACACGCGCTGGTTTTCTTCCTGGCCGCTCGCCTGCCAGCCTCGACCATCGATGGGAACGAATCGGTCGGAGTCGAAGAGGTACTTGCTTGGTTGTGCCGGGTCTTGCTGCATTGCCAGCACATCGTACACGGTGCGCGACAGAGGCCCGTCGGTGTACCACTGGTCGAACAGGGCGCGGGAGTTGGTCTGCGCGCCTTGACAGCCTGGCCCCAATACCGGGGCTCCAACCTCGCATGCACCGGTGTATGCGGGCTTGAAGTTTGGGCCCAGCATGTCGTGGACCATGCCTGGTGATCCAATTGCAGGAGTGTTCGTGTCCGCAAAATCCTGATGGATCAGGTGCGCGTCACCGGCCATGCGGGTCACAGCCATGAAATCCCGGTAGACGACCGGGACCCGCAGCTCCATCGCGCCCGTCTGGCTGCCGCTGATAGGGAAGTTCAAGCACCTCCAGCCGGGCTCGAGCATGCAGCTCGCGGAGCAACCGTCTCCATCTTTACGGTTCCCATCGTCGCAGGCTTCCCCGGGAAACACCAGACCGTCGCCGCAGATCGCAGGGCAGGGACCCACGCCGCACTGCGGGACCGTCAAGCACTCGTGGCAACCGTCGAAGGGATTCTGATTTCTGTCATCGCAGTGCTCCAAGCCCTCGACCACGCCGTCCCCACACACGGTTCTGCGACAGGCCGGTACACACACCCAACCGGGCTCGATCTTGCAGGTGGGTGAGCAACCATCTCCAGGGATGTTGTTGCCGTCATCGCACTTCTCATCGAGCGCGCCCGACCCGGTTGATGCGACGATACCGTCACCACACCTGGCCGCGACGCAGGGGGAACCTGGCGCAGGACATTGCCAGCCTAGCTCGAGCTGGCAGTCCGGCGAGCAGCCATCGCCCGGCACCCGATTGCCGTCATCACACAGCTCGTGCAAGGGGTCGAGCACGCCGTCGCCGCACACCGACAAGCCGGTTGGAAAACCTCCGCCGCCCCCTTGACCGAAGGCGCCGCCAGCTCCGCCCAACGGCACTGGTGTGCTCCCCATGCCTCCCACCCCAGCAGTCGGCGGCGGGGTGCCGATCACGCCCGGTGAGTCTACTGGTCCGCTGCCGACCAGACCGGACCCTTGAGCGCAGGCCGTGCCAAGGGCTGCGAGCATCACATAGGCAAAGCGCACACTTTTGCAGCACAATTGGAAAATCGCATTACGCATGATAATACCTATAATCAGCTATGTTCGACCTCCAAACCTTTTGATCCATGCTGGTTCGATCAATCTACCCGAAGCCGCCCATGCACGACTCCAGAGGCGTTCAGCAGCCAACGCGTGATCATATTGGATAGCACATCGTGACCTTCTTGGGGATCTGAGAATCACCGCGGGGAGCAGCTGCCAACACGTGGACCCACGTCCGACCTGGCAGGCCGTTGAACACGCACCACCTTGGGCGTCGGGTCAAAAAAACCTAGAAATAGCAGCGACTTCCGAATATGGGCGCACGCCCATCGCAGCATTCGCTTGCCGTGTGGGGGGAAAGTAGGGTTTATATACAAACCTCCCCGCACTCCGAAGCGCTTCACGTCGACAAGCTCCGGTGGCGATCATGCCGGAATGCGGTGGCTTGGTGTTGGAGATGAACGTCATGGCAACGGCGCGAGCGCAGATGTTCTCGACGATCGGCCTCTTGGGACTGGTCTGCGCGGCATCAGGTTGTACGCAGCCACCGCCCACCTGCCAGGTCGCCAGGCTGCCCTTCGTGGCACGCTACGACCTCATCAGCGGCACGGGCCCCTGTGCCCAGCTCAAGGGCGAGATCTTTGGTGCGCACACCTATTACTATCCGTCCGAGAAGATGCAGGCCGATTTCCGCGCTGCGCGCGTCGCGCTAACCCCCGACCTGGTGGGCAGCTACGACAGTCTCTACCACGCGGCGCTCACCGCCCACGAGCACTGGCTGAAAGACAACACCGTCGGGGGCTACCGGGACCCCCAGGCGGTTGGAAGCCATAAGGTGTGCAACCCGACCATGCCCCAGCCCATCGACTGCTGCCCAGTGCCCTACGACCCGGAGAAGTGCAAGGTCGAAGAGCTCGCCTGCGACACGGCACCGCGGGACATGCCGCCCGGCGCGCCCGCACTGCCTGGCACCCCTCCGGCCTGCTACGACAAGTGTGAGACCGCCAACGACTGCGGCTCGGGCTGGGCCTGCAGAACCTCCCTGACAAATCCGATGGAGAAGCGCTGCGTGCGGCCCTACGAGCCCCTGCCCGTCGCTCCCAACTTCATCACACCCCACTATTCCATCGGTGATTTCGTAACGGCGGAGCCGGAGTCCAATGGCTTCTGCCAGGTGCCCGAGCTCAGTCCTGTGGAGGTGGACTTCCGTGTCCCGCTGGCGCAAGGCTTGATGGGACCACACGTCAAGTACGAGTGGTCGGAGCTCCAGGTGCTCGTTACCCCGGCGTATACGGGCAACCAGTGGTCCGCGATCCTCACCTACACCCGCGATGGCTGCAGCGCGACCTACGACGTGTGGGCCGTCGCGATCGATGTCGACAAGTACAAGAAGCTCTCCCATTTCGAGTACACGGCGGATCCAGAGAGTGTGATGCGGCTCGCCGAGACCAGGGCCGAGACCCGCAAGAACGCACGTTGCACGACCGTGCAGGACTGCGCCAAGGGCTGGCAGCTCAATCCCGAATTCAACCTCGAATGCATGCTGGGATTCTCGCTAGCGGACGAGCTGGTGCCCGACCAGACCACGGGGGTGTGCGCGCTGGCCGCTCCGCCCCCCTCGCTCGTGGGCTTCTGACACGCTGCCCGGAGCCTGCTCGTCTCGTGGGCGGTTGCTTGGAGGGGCAGGGGGGCTGGGTCGGGTGCTGGGTCGGACCTGGCACGGGGTCGGGATCTCTGTCCACGGCTGAAACCGAGCTCACGATCAAGCCCGTCGCCCTGCGGGCGAACACCGCGCTCATGAATCTCCGGTCCGTGGTCCTGGCACCGCTATAGGCCATGTTGCGCCTCCTCGAAATATCCCCAATATTCCTCGTCGTTGCGCCTTGCCAACGGCGCCCGGCCCTCGGCGCTACAGACGAGTTATTTTTCCGCGGGCCCTAAGGTTCTCGTTCCGGACACCCCGACGAGCGCTTGCCGTGTCGAACCTCGGGGTCTTCAAAGCTTCAAGTCGGGAATTGCCGTGACCAACGTGGGCCCAGGACAACGACGCAGTACGGGTGTGGGTTTCGTATCGCATGCCTTGTTTTCACAACTGGCAAAAATTTTCATATACAATTGAATGCGTGGGCCGATGGATCAAACGGTGGCTGCACCGACATTAACCTGCGGCACTAACTCGTGTACAACGATCGGGTCGGCATTGGTGTCGGGGCGCTACCGACATGGGATGCTCCCACGATGTTGAAACTGTGCTTGAGCGTAGCCGTCGCCAGCGCGGCCCTGGTTTGCGTTGCCTTTTGGGCCCCGATCGACGGTAGCTCCGGCAGAGGTCTGTGGCGCTTCATCGGCCGATTCCATGTGCTGGTCGTACATTTCCCGATTGTCTTGCTGCTGATTGCGCCTGTGTTGGATTGGTTGGCGGCGCGACAGCGGTTTCGTCGCTGGCGGGCGGCCGCGCTCCCGGTTTGGCTAGCTGGCAGCACCAGCGCGGTGGGAGCTGCGCTACTTGGGTTGCTTCTGGCGGCCAACGAGGGCCATCGGCCTGAGCAGGTCGAGATCCATATGCTGACCGGACTCGGCGCAGCCATCGTCGCAGTGGTCGCCACCGCGCTGCACATCGCGCGCGAGCGAACAGGCGGCCGCTTGGTTTCGCGCCTGTACGTCGTCTCGTGCGCCGCCTTGGTTGTCAGCATCACGATCACCGCCCACGCGGGGGGGAGCTTGGTTCACGGCGAGCGCTATCTGATCGCCCACGTCCCCCAGGCTCTGCGCGGCCTGCTTCCGGAGCAGGCACCGGGCGCCGTGGCCGAGAGCGACGATCCGGTGTTCAACGAACAGATAAGGCCCGTGATGCAGCAGTATTGTTTCGACTGCCACGGTCCCGATCTGCAGAAGGGCAATATGCGGCTCGACGTGCTCGACCCCGACTTGATCCACGGACACGATCAAGAGCAGTGGCAGCTGGCGCTCGACATGCTCAGTGCCGGGGACATGCCGCCGGAGAAGAAGCCACAGCCCAGCGCTGCCCAGCGAGCCAGCTTGGTCGACTGGATAGGCAGCTCGCTCGCAGCGGCTGTGGAGCTTCGCAGGAGCGCGGGCCCCGGCAGGCTTCGCCGGCTCACCCGAGAGCAGTACGCGCACGCGCTTCAGGACCTGTTGGGCCTTCCCATCGACTTCGGCGTGCGACTGCCTGGCGAGGCCAAGTCCGAGCTGGGATTCACGAACAGCCACGACACCCTGCAGACGTCGGCGCTGCACATCGACGCGTACCGGGCAATCGCCCAAGAGGCGTTGGACAAGGCGATCGTGGATGGGCGCGGGCCTGACACCACGCGCCTGCGTGTCAGCTTTGGCTCGGGCATCGGCACGGGGCAGCCTGCGGGGCGCTACGAAGCGTTCGTGGCGGTTCCTCTGGACACGGACGACTTCCGAGTGCACATCCTCGACGCGCAGGGCCACGCCGTGCAGCCGCGAGACGACGCCCACCGAGCGGAGCTCGAGGCCATCAAGCGCCACGTCGGCGTCGGATTGCGCGGCTCCTCGCGCGATCGCTTCGCGGTCACCGACGAGGGCATCCTGCTGTACTCCGCTCTGCCTCATAAGGAAGTCGCGCCCACGGCCTGGCAAGGCCCCTCGCCCAACCTCAAGCTTCAACTGCAGCGCGTCTTCCCGGCCGAGGGCTACGTGGCCATGCGGGTGACCGCCGCCAGGGCGCTGCCACCCAATCGCCCGCCACGCCGCCTTGTGCGCGCTCCCGCGAAACCGGCGGTGCAGCTTGGCGAAGACCGGCGCAGGCGCATCCTGGCTCCGGACGGATCTCGGATCCTGACCGCATCCAAAGTCGTTAGGTTCCAGGGGTTGCGCCGACGGGCCGGTTCGCTGCTGCCGAGGGTCGGCGCAAGGCGGCGTCAGGTCACGCTCCGCTTCGAGATCGCGACCGCTGGTCGCTACCAGTTTGACCTGGTGTTCCCCAAGCTCTCCAAGCGAGCCACGAAGTCCACGCCGGCAGGCGCGGCCGGACCCGCGCGGGTTCGCCTGGACCTTTCCAACTACGGGGGCTTGAACGTGGAGCTGCCCCTCGATCCAGAGGGCAAGGCTTCGCGATCGCCGTTGCCGCTCGGCGTGGCCCATCTGGAACCTGGGACGTTTGCCCTCAAGCTCGGCGGCGAGGCCTTCGCGGGGTTGCGTGCGGTGGTCGTCTCTCCCTACAAGGGCCCTCTGACCGCGCCGCTCTACAGCATCACGCCCAGCTCTCCCGAGCGCAGTCGAGAGCTTCTTGCGAAACCCGCGTCGCTGCAGCCCTTTGCCGGCACGTTGGTGGATGACGGCATGACCTACGAACGGCTGGCGCCTTTCCGTGAGCTCGCTGCGGGCACAGACACCACGACCTACGAGTTCGTAGCGCGCCTGGAGAATCTGCCCATGCCTGCCCGAGCCAACCAGGACACGGCCGTGTTGTCGGGCATCGCCCTGTTCGGCGTGTGGAACACTCCGCTGGTCAAGGAAAGTACGCAGGCAGGCGCCCCGTTGCTGATCAAGTCGATCGAGCTGGAGGCGCCCTACAACCCGGACGGGGTCTGGCCGCCCCGCAGCCATCGCGCGATCTTCACCGAATCGCAGCACGCCTGGGATCGCGACCGCTACACACCGGAAATCTTGGGCAGTTTTCTATCCAGGGCCTTCCGGCGACCGGCGAGCATGGGGGAAGTCGCCCGCTACACGGACTTGTGGCGCTCGCTCAAGGACGACTACCCGAGCTACGAGCAAAGTATCAAGGCGGTGTTGGTGGCCGCGCTCTGTTCGCCGAGCTTTCTATTCCTCGACAGTCTTGGCTCGCCTGAGAGCGCCAACGAGGGTGGCGCAGGCGAGCGGCACGTGGCACAGCACGCGCTCGCCTCGCGCCTGGCGTTCTTCCTCTGGAATTCGCCACCGGACCCGGAGCTGAGCACCCTCGCCGAACAAGGCCGACTGCTGGACGAGCTGCCGAGCCAGGTCGAACGGCTGCTCCAGCACGAAAGAAGCTGGCGCTTCGTACGGGTCTTCAGCCGCGAGTGGCTGCGCCTGGACCGGCACGAGGCCCTGCTGGTGGACGCGGACAAGTACCCCGAGTTCTCCCGTTTCGTGAAGCGAGACATGACGCAGGAGACCTACCATTTCGTGCATCGGGTCCTGCAGGAGAACCTCAGCATCATGGAGTTCATCGATTCCGATTTCGTGATGCTCAATCAGAACCTTGCGGAGTACTACGGGATCGCGGGTGTAAGCGGGAATCACTTTCGGCCGGTCGTGCTCACCCGCGAGCGCGGCCGCGGCGGCCTGCTCTCTCAGGGGGCCTTTCTGAGCGGTCATTCCACGGGCCTGGAGGCCCACCCCATCAAGCGAGCGGTCTGGCTAAAGGAGCGGATCCTGGGGATCAAACCGCCAGAGCCCCCACCCAACGTCCCCGAGCTCGACCCGGAGACGCCAGGCTTCGAAAAGCTCAGCCTCAAGCAGCAGCTACAGCTGCACCGGAGCAAGAAGTCCTGCCGGGACTGTCACGAAAAGATCGATCCATACGGCCTCGTCTTCGAGGCATACGACGCGACCGGCCGGCTGATGCAGCAGGCCAGGGGCCGGCCGATCGACGACGCCACCGAACTGCACGACGGCACTCGGATCCAGGGACTGCCGGAAATGAAGTCGCATATCCTGGAGCAGCTCCCCGACCGCTTCGCCATGGCGTTGATCAAGTACTTGTTCGCCTATGCCCTCGGTCGCGAACCGAGCTTCGCAGACCGCCCCGAGCTCAAGGCCATCCTCAAGCGCGCCAAAGAGCATGACTACGGCATGCGCTCTCTGATCCATGGGATCGTGAGCAGTCCCTCGTTTCATCGGATCTAGTGTCCTGCATCCCTGGTTTTGCACATAATGCATCGGCCCTTGACGCCGCTCGAGCCAGCGACCGTCCTGTTGACTATCTCCTTGAAATAGCGCTGCTATTCCGGCGTCGATTCGCCGGCCCGAGCGACCCCAATCGCTCGCAGACTTATGTACGAAATCAGGGATCCAGGACACTCGCAGACCGTGACAATGGCGCGCGTACGATCCATGCTGGGCAAAGCCGGGGGTCGGAGTAGCTGCAGGTGGCCAAATCGTTGCGGCTGAGTCGTAGGGCTGTGTTGAGAGGCGCCGGTGTCGCTGCCGTGCTGCCCTTTCTAGAGAGCATGGCTCCACGCCGGGCACGGGCACGCGGCCGCGGCCCAGCGCGACTCTGCTTCATCATGGTGCCCAACGGCGTGAGCCTGCCCGAAGAGAAGCAGTACCGGCAGTGGCGCTGGTTCCCCGAGCGTGAGGGCAAGCAGTACGAGCTCGGCCAGGTACTGTCTCCACTGCGCCCGTTCCAACAGCAGCTATCGATCCTGGGCGGCCTGAGCCACCCCAAGAGCCGCGAGCTGATGGGACATATCGCGGGCGACACCTTTCTCACGGCCGGGGATCTCCGTGGTAGCCGCTACCGCAATAGCATTTCGGCCGACCAGGTGGCAGTGCGCCAGCTGAAGCACCACACCCGCTATCCCTTCCTGGCGCTCTCCGCGGACGGCGGCGTGGGCTACAAGTCCCGGATCTCGACGCTCTCCTTCGACGCCAAGGGCCAGCCCATCCCAAGCGAGCATCGGCATCGAATCATTTTCGAGCGCTACTTTTCCCCCAACGGCCGGGATAGCAGCGAGCAGCGCCGGCGAGCACTGGCCCGCGAGCACAAGATCGTCGACATGCTCCGGGAAGACAGCGCGCGCCTGCGCGTGCGGCTTGGTTCGCGGGACCGACGCAAGCTGGACGATTATCTGGGGGCGGTGAGCCAGGTCGAGGAGCAGATCAAGCGCAACGAGCGTTGGCTGGATGTTCCACTCAAGAGCTACGACAGCACTGGCCTGAACCTGGACGTGAACCACAACGTAGATCCGCAGGCGTACATCCGGTCGATGCTCGATCTGATGGTCATGGGCTACCAAACCGACCTGACGCGCGTGATGACCTACATGGTGGCTCGGGAGGATGGTATCGGGGTGGGGGACCAATTTCCGAAGCTCGCGCTTGGCGCCAAGCAAGGGCACCATGCGATCTCCCACGACCTGAGCACCGGGCACTGGGCACAGTGGGGGCAGTACGATCGCTGGCTTGCAAGCCACTTTGCCTACTTTCTGGAGCGCATGCAGAACGCCGAGGACGAGCACGGTTCGCTCCTTCAGCACACGCTCGTGCTTTACGGCAGTCCATGCAGCACGACGCACAATGCTCGAAACTACCCTCTGATTTTGGCGGGAGGCAGCGAGCTTGGTGCACGACACGGCGCCTACACCCGTTTCGACGAGCGCATCCCGTTGTCGAACCTGTTCGTAAGCATGCTCGCTGCCGCCGGCGTCGAAGTCGAAGCCTTCGCTGACAGCACAGGCACCTTGCCTGGACTTTTCGGTTAGGGCCCGCGGAAAAATAACTCGTCTGTATCGCCGAGGGCCGACCATTCCAACACCTTGCTGGCCGTGATGCCGGGCGCGTTGGCTTGCGCGAGTTTCGGTCGATTCTGGACGAGAGCTTCCCTCCCCGATCGGGCCCGCGGCAACGCCGGTGCCTTCACTAGCCCGAGACTTCCGTTTCCGGCTACTATTTGCTAGAAAACAAGTATTTCAAGACGTGTTTCATCGATCGAGGAGCCAAAAAGCCATGCGCCATGCCCAGCCGCCGTTTCTCCCAGTCGCCTTCGTGCTCCTGTCGGGATGCACAGAGAGACCTCCCGATCCCATCGCAACTTCACGCGCGGATCCCGTTACGCCCACCTCGGTCGCCGAAACACCTTCAACGGGTGAGACCAGGCCCTCGGCCCCTCAGCTGCCCTACTACTTGCGAGGCTACGAACACCACGGCATCGAGCCGCAGGTCGATGAGACCACGCTGCGCGCCTCCAAGGCTGCGTACGAGTGGTACCGCGATGCCAAATTCGGCATGTTTATCCATTGGGGAATCTACAGCGTCGAAGGAAAGAACGAATGGGAAATGGAAAAACGCAAATGGAAGGTCGCGGATTACGAGAAACTGGCAGACGCCTTCAACCCAGTTGAATTCGATCCTAAGGAATGGGTAAGTCTGGCAAAAGAAGCTGGTATGAAGTATATCGTGATCACGTCCAAGCATCACGACGGGTTCGCCATGTGGGACTCGAGAATAAGCGACTGGGACATCGTTGACCGGACGCCCTACAAGAAAGACGTACTGAAGATGTTAGCGACCGAAAGCAAGAATCAGGGCATCGGGTTCGGTCTCTACCATTCCCATCTTGACTGGCATCATCCAGACTATTTCCCCAGAGGACGTACGGGTCAGCATGCCGGGCGCCCCAACTCAGGGGACTTCAACAAGTACATCGACTACATGAATGCGCAGGTAGCCGAGTTGGCTGGTGGCGACTACGGACCAATATCGAGCTGGTGGTTCGATGGTGTGTGGGACATCAAAGAGGGTGTGGACTGGCGGCTGAAGGAGACGTACGATCTGATTCACAGGCGGCTACCTCACGCAATGATAGGTAACAACCGCTTTTCCGTCCCCGAGTATGGTGAGGATTACCAAGTCTTCGAGAGAGACCTTCCGGGTCACCAGACGTACAAAAACAACACCACCACGGTTTCGTCTTTCCCGCTCGAATCTGCCGATACAATGAATAGACACTGGGGATACAACAAGGAGGATGGGGACTTCAAGAGCGTGAAGCAGCTGGTTCACTATCTGGTGAGAGCAGCTGGAATCGGAGGCAACCTCCTGTTGAATGTGGGTCCTCCGCCCAGTGGAGCGTTCCAGCCGGAGGTGATCGCGAGATTGCGTGGCGTAGGAAAGTGGACCAAGCAGCACGGCGAAAGCATCTACGGTACCAGGGGCGGACCCATGCCCGAGCGCAACTGGGGCGTGATGACCCACAATCAGGAGGGCACACACTCGTACGTGCATCTGCTCGAGCGTTTTGGCATGGATACGCTGCTGGTTCCCGTAACAGGCGATATCGAAGGGGTCACCCTTTTTCCCAGTGGTAAGCCGGTAAACTTCGTGCTTCGAGACTATCTGAAGATCCCCCTATCCGGCGTGACCCTGGATTCAACGGACACGGTCTTTGCGATCAAGCATCAGAGCAAGCTACGACCCGTTGAGTTCGTGATCGGGCCAAACGCCAAGGGCGAGATTGTGCTGGATAGCGCGAACGTGGTGCTGGAGGGGAAGCTGCGGCTCGACAGGGGAAACAGCGCCGTGCAGGAGTGGAAGAGGACAGCGGACCGAGCGTCCTGGCCGCTCAAAATTGAAACCGCGGGGCGCTATCGGGTGATCGTGGAAATGGCGTGCGGCAAGGGCTGCGCGGGCAATGGCTATCTCGTGAAGGTCGGAGGCAAGGAACTGCGTGGTCGGGTGAGGCGGACTGGTTCGTGGACCAGGTTTCAGCAAGTCAAGTTGGGTACGGTCTCCCTCGCCGCCGCGCAGTTTGAGGTCGCGGTCGAGGCAACCCGACTGCGGCCGGGTAGCGCATTGATGAATCTCAGGTCTGTGAAGCTGATTCCCATATGACGGGAATTCCCCTGCCACTGGGGCGAAGAAGATGCGCGAGGCTTGCAGCGAGCACTGATGGACGACAAGCGTTCGGAGCAGCCATGCAGCGGCGTGAGTTTCTCGAGCTAACGGGATTGCCACTCTTGGCTGACACCTGCAGGCTGCCGCCAATCTCCGGCGCCTTGAGTCTGCCAGTACCTTCAATGCGACTACTGGGACTCCCGCCGAAGCACCAGTCGCTTGCGAGTCCAGCGCGAGTCGCGGCGCTGCACGAAACGCATGGGTAACACCAAACGAGGTTCCGAAGGGGATCAGCGCTTCGAACCGCGCGAGGGTTTCGGCGGTCCAGGTCAAGGTACGTGCCTCGAGCACAGCGAGCCCGCTGCAGGAGCTCTTCAGCCGAAACACCGCCTCGCTCTGGAGTTATGCTGGGGGTTTCAGAAGTGCTGTGGACTGAGGCATGCTGGTGGGCATCCGCGAAATAGCCTTCTATTCCTCCTTGACATTTTCCATAACGATCTTCTTCTCTGTATCAACGGAATGTCGCATTTCCACTCCGCTTTTGACCAGCGGTACGTCCAGGGCATTCTTGTCGATGGCAATCCTAATCACGTCTACGCCTGGCCTATTCTCCTCCAAAGTAATACGTAGTTTATCGTTCATGACTTCACAGCTCAGCGGTTCGCCCTTCATATTCGTACAGGATTCTATTTTTGCATCCAGGCTATCAACCGTCAGTACGCGCAGGCCTTCATCCAACAGATGCAGATAGACATTACTGCCTTTGTTCGTACTAACCACCTCTTTTGAAGGCAGGTATGGTCCTCCCCTAGTACCGTAGACTGCCTCCCCGTTTGTATCCAGCCATTTTCCTAATTGTTTAAGCACTTCTACTTGATTCGGCTCAATGAATCCGTCGGGATGAGGGCCTATGTTGAGCAGCAGGTTTCCATCGTTGCCCACGGCCCTGCTCAGCATTGCTTGAATCTGCTCTACTTGCTTTATTGGTTCCTTCGGTACCCAGTGCCAGGATACCCCAAGTTTCATAATAGATTCCCAGTGATTATCTCGGTCAAAATTTCCTATGAAATTCTCCGGTGTATAATAATCTCCTTTATCTGTTGGCTTGTAGTGGGACCTTTGCATCCTATTGTTGGTAATGATGCCTTCCTGGAGCTGCAGGCTGTACTCATAAAGATCCCTGGCGTGCTTCTCTGTCCACTGCAGATTCGGATCGTCGATTCCCTCGCTCATCCAGGCGCCATCGTACCAGAGGAGCCCGATTCGCCCGTACTTGGTGGTAAGCTCCCTGAGCTGGGCGTTCATATAGGAAATATAGTTCTTGATGTTAGGCGCTATATCCGGGGGAAGATCGTACCCTCTACCTCCATGCGTGATTCCCGTCGCATGCGGATGGTACCAGTCCATGATGGAGTAGTAGAGGCCAAAGGTAATGCCGTGTTTTTTGCACGCCTCAGCGAGCTCCGCTACCACGTCGCGCCCCGTAACTGCGTAGATGTCGTAATTGGTATACTTCGAGTCCCACATGCAGAAGCCGTTGTGGTGTTTCGCCACGAAAACAAAGTACTTCATGCCGGCATCGGCAAATGCACTTACCCATGCTTCTGCATCGAAATTCTGAAGTGTCATTCTGGTGTAGTATCGATCAAATTCTTCGGCAACGATGGGTCTTCCTCGGTAAGGATCGGGCTGGTGTTCCGCGTCGTAATGAACCACTTTTCCTATGGTGTCAGGGGTAAAATGGACCATTCCACCAAAACGCGCATCTCTGTGCCAGCGTATGCGTTCCTCTCTGTTGTCAAGGAGCTGCCTTATGGGCCCTTTTTCTCTATTGGCGCGTTGCGGGATCTCCTTGTCTCTCGATTGACAGGCTACCAACAACAGGCACAGAAGCACGCGTTGCGTTAGTTTGCCGGGCAGCACAGCGAGTCCAAGCCGCAATAGCGCCCCGTCCGACCGCCTTGCCTCGCCCAACCGCCTTGCCTCGCCCAACCGCACCGCTGCGCTCCACCACCTTGCCGGCCTGCCACCGAAGCAGCGGCCCGGCGCCGTTGCCGGTGCTCCGCAACCGGTCAGAGGGAGTGGATTCCTTGGACGATGTCGAGCCTTGAGCACGCTAGCCTCTTTGGTTCGAGTTCGAGGCTAGCGCGTGGGGCGCGTGGTCATCAAGCATCTGGGGCGCGTGCGCCCGCAGGAGTCGCCTCGAGAGCCACGGTGTGCAGAAAGGGTGCCTCATGTTATAAACATGCGTTGTGCTAGGCGGCCGCGGCCACGCACCGTCGGCACCCTCAGCTCAGCGAGTCCCGGTCTATGGTTTCGCCCCTCAATGCCTACCAAGTCGGCGTGCGTGCATTTGCGTGCTCTGCCTTGGCAGCGCTCCTGTGGAGCCTCACCGGCTGCAATTCCGGCACCGTTGGAGCCGGCGGGTCGGGCCCGATGGCTACGGGCGGCACGGCCAACTCGCCGCCGGTGGCCGGCCTCGCCGGCACTGCAGCGGGGCTCGCCGGGGTCCCCGGCCCCGTTGCGGGAGCAGGTGCGAGCGGCGCGGGGGCAACGGCGGGCGCTGTGGGCGGCACGCCGGGAGGTTTCGGTGGTTTGGCCGGCAGCCTGGCCGGAGCGCCCGCCGCGGGCATGGGGGGCTCGGTGCTGCCGCCGGTGCCAGGGCTGCCGCCGGCCGCGGTGGTTCCCACGCCTCCGCAAGTTGCGTACCAGGCACAGGAGCTAATCGGCTTCATCCACTTCGGCGTGAACACCTTTACGGATCGGGAGTGGGGCGATGGAAGGGAAGACCCGCGCATTTTCAACCCGAGTCAGCTCGACACGCGACAATGGGCGCAGGTGGCCAAAGCCGCCGGCATGGGAACGCTGATTCTGACCGCCAAGCATCACGACGGCTTCTGCTTGTGGCCATCGCTATTGACCGATCATTCGATCGAACGCTCGCCCTGGAAAGCGGGCCTAGGAGACGTGCTGGGCGAGCTGTCGCAGTCGTGCCAGCAAGCAGGCATCCGGCTTGGCGTCTACCTTTCGCCGTGGGATCGAAACGCTCCACTCTACGGCACGCCCTCGTACAACCAGTTCTATCTTGGGCAGCTCGAGGAACTGCTGACCAGGTATGGCCCGATCGCGGAAGTATGGATGGACGGTGCCAAGGGCGCCAACGCACCCGCGATGGCGTACGACTTCGAGGCCTATTGGGCTCTGATCCGCAGGCTTCAACCCGGCGCGGTGTTGTTCTCGGATGCGGGCCCGGACGTCCGCTGGATCGGCAACGAGCATGGCAAGGCGCCGTCTACGTGTTGGTCCACCATCGACCGCAGCAAGATCACGATCGGCAACGGCAGTGCTACGCAGCGGCAATACCTGGGCAGCGGCGACCCCAACGGCCAGGATTGGGTGGCGGCCGAGTGCGACGTATCCATCCGGCCCGGTTGGTTCTACCACGCGTCCGAGGACTCTCGCGTCAAGTCGCCCAGAGAGCTCGTGAGCTTGTACTACGAGTGCGTGGGCCGTAACGCCACGCTGCTGCTCAATCTGCCGCCCGATCGACGCGGCCTGATTCACGAGAACGACGTTGCCGCCTTGCGCGAGTTCCGGTCGATTCTGGACGAGAGCTTTCGGGCCAATCTGGCGCTGGGGGCCAGGGCGACGGCCAGCAACGTGCGCAGTGCGCACCCTCAGTTCGATCCCGCCAAGACCACCGACGCCGACACCACGAGTTACTGGGCCACCGACGACGGTCTGGGCCAGGCGAGCGTGACCCTCGAGCTCGCCCAGGAACAGAGCTTCGATCGCATCATGATCCAAGAGCCCATCTGGCTGGGACAGCGCATCGAGCACTTCGCCGTCGAGGCCGAGCAACTCGGCCAGTGGAGGCAACTCACCGACGGAAGCACCGTGGGCTACAAGCGGCTGGCGCGCGTACCAGCAACCCGCGCCCGCAGGGTACGCTTCTCGTTCCGCACCGCACGCTCGGCCCTGGCGATCTCCAACCTGGGCCTATTCAAGGCCTCGCCGCGAGAGACGGGGGACCCGAGCGGCTCGCTCGCGTTTGGCAAGCCGGCCACTGCAAGCAACGTGACCGGCCCGCCCAACGTGTACACCGCGGACAAGGCGTTCGATGACAACCCGGACACGCGCTGGGCCACGGACGATGGTCTCGCCCCGTGGTGGCTGGAGGTCGATCTCGAGGTCAACCCGGCGGCGCCGGCCCTGATCGGGCGCGTGATGATCGATGAGCCCCTGCCGTTCCATCGGATCCAGCAGTTCGAGCTGCAGGCATTTGATGGTCAGACGTGGAGGACCTTCCACACGGGCACCACCGTGGGCAGCAAGCACCAAATCCACGTGCAGCCGGTCACGGCCTGGCGGGTGCGGCTCCATGTCCTGAGGTCTACCAGGGGTCCGACCATCGCGGAGCTCCAGCTCTTCGCTCGGTGACGCCTCAAGGGATCTCGGAAGGCAGCATCGCGAAGTTGAAGCTGCGGCTGTTGCCAGCCTCCTCGAGCTGAAAGGACGACGAGCCCACGGGCTGTCCGTTTAGCAACGTCAGATTGCGTCCCGGCCCCATGCCCCGGATGCTGACGCGCTGGCCTTCGCCGAAACCTCGAGTGATCGAGACGCCTGTTACGCGCTGTAGCGACTCTGCAACGTTCTCGTCCGGGAATTTGGCGATGTCCTCAGCCGCCACGGCATCGACAATGGCGTCGGCCCTGCGCTTGGTGGCAAGCGCTTGCTCGGCGCTGCGGCGAATGCCCCGCACGTGGACAATCTCGGTGTCTGGCCCGGGTTTCCCTCTCGGCCGCGCTGCGCCCTGGCCTGGCCTTGGAGTTGGAGAGGGCGCTGTCGCCTCGTTAGCGACCGGTGCGTGCGCTTCGGCTTCGTGCTCGGCCGCTTCATGTGCATGATCCTGCGCGACTGCGGTGGCCGCGAAGGGCAGGAACAATAGAAGGCTGGAAGAACCTTCCAACTAGTGCCCAGCCCGCAACTCCGAACCGAGCATCGCGCGGCGTCGCGAAGTCGAATGGCGTGCTGGCGAACCGAGGGAATGCAGCGCATGCGGTCGGAATTGAGAAGGGTCGAACGTGAGCCGGCGCGGCAGACGGCTTCGCGCCGCAAGCTAGGCGACGGGGAGCGAGTTCTGGACCACGAGATGCATGCGGAGCCTTCTAGCTGGGCGCATTCTCCAGATTGAGTGGTAGCTTGGACAATCAAGGAAGACGTTGCGGCGCGATGGCCGTGGTGCGCTCATGGTGACGTCGTAAGCATGTACAGCGCTCCGGTTCCACCGGGCAACTCGGTGACCAGGCGGAAGCGACCTCCTCCCAGAGCTGTTACCGGTGCCATTTGAGCCAGGCCCGTCTGTCGATCAATTTGCTTGATGAAGCGCGGTGGGTTTCCACCCAAGTCGATTTCCAACGTAACCTGTTGGCGGGCGTCATGCGCTGTCTTGTGGTCTTTGGAGGTGAAACCGTTGGTGATCATGAAAAACTGCGCATTGGGATCCCTGAAGAAGGCGGGGTCGCCTCCCTCGGCTGCGGGAATCACCTGGAAGTAGCCGACATACAGATCGGCCTGCTGTCCCGTGTGCTCGGGCCCCAAGAGCGAGCCCGAAATGCTGCGAAGGTAGGGGTCCGCGTTCTGGTCCCACGCAGGAGTGGCTCCGATGGTTCCGGTATCAGTACCAGGCGCACCGGCCACAAAGCGGATATCGGTCGTCTTCAGCCGCACGAGGTACGGACCCCAATTCCGGCTTTCCTGGTTGGCCTTGCTGGTCCAGCCCATGGCCTCGCTGGGCATCCGCGGCAGGCCGTTTTCAAGCAGCATGGACCAAGTGGTCGGTTGACTGCCCATACCCTCATCGTCGCCCTGCAGCCAGCGGAACCAGTTGAGCCAGCGCCCCCCGTAGGTCCAGGTCATGAAATAGTACAGCCTGATTTGCGATTCCGTGAGCGTGTACATGCCGTCCCAGCGGTATCCCTGCGTGAACTGACCGAACGCTATCGGCTCCATGCCCGCACCGTCGACGCCCGCCAGGGCATGCCTGCGGTAGTTGAGCAACCCTTCGGCCATGCCCCGGGAGCCCCGGAAGTTGCTCGGCTTGTTTTGGCCGAACCAGTACGAGTCGAAGCTGATTAGGTCGGGCTTGGCGGTGCGAATGTAGTCGCCCATGTTCGGATGCGACCATTGCTCCCCCACTGGTTGTTGTGCACAAGCACGTGCGGGTAGTGTCGACGCGTCACCTCGTACCAGTCCCGCAGGTGGTCGACGAGGGTGGGGCTGTAACCTTCCTCGTCGCCGAACAGAATCACGGTCAGGTGGTTCAACCGCGCCAGCTGTTCCGGCCTGAGAAAGCCGCTGGCGCGCTCCTGCTGGGTCGGGCCACGCCTGAGAGGATCCGCGTCGGGTGCCTTGGCCAGAGACCACTGCGAAAGGGGTCGTGCCTCCATGAAGCGCGGATTCCATAAGGGCGGGCCAAAGAAGGTAGGGCCGCCAAAGCCGGACAGATCCCAATCAGCGGGGTCGAGGATGAAGTGGGGCTACCCCGTGTGGTTGACGAGCTCCTCGGTTCCCAGCAAGATGCTCGAGACGTTCGCGGTACGATCTGTCCCGGCAAAGGACTAGAAGCCGCGCGATATTCCGAATGCGATTCCTGTTCATCGTCCTGTGTTTGCTTTTCGTGGCTGTGCCCTCGGCTCGAGCACAGTTGGGTGTGTCGGTCATCAAGGGCACGGTGATCGACGCAGTCCGCGACGAACCGATCGTCGGGGCGCGAGTGTCGGTGAGGTCGCCCAACCTCCAGGGCACGAAGCGTGCGACCACGGACCGGCGCGGGCGCTTCCGCATCGCCAACCTGCCACCGGGTGACTACACGGTGCTGGTGCACGCGAGGGACTACCGTCCCTCGGAGCATACGGGAATTCAGCTGCGTACCAACACCACGGTCAAGGTCGACGGGACCCTGCTGTCGGCCAAAGAAGACGTGGAAGAGATCGAAGTGCAGGGCATGAAGGCCCCCGTCGATGTGGGCTCAGCCCAGAACATGACCACGATCACCCCCGACTTCGCGCAACACATACCCATGGCTTCGCCCGCCAGCCGTGGGGGGCTTCAGCGTTCGTTCGAGTCGATCGCCTTGATGGCTCCCCAGGCCGGGTCCGGGCACAGAGGCACAGCGATCAGCGGGACCACCGCGCCAGAAAACCTCTACCTCGTCGACGGTCTCGGTGTCGGGGGCGAAAACCGCCAGAACCAGACCGCCCTTTCGATCGATTTCGTGGATCAGCTCAACGTGATAACGAGCGGCTACTTGCCCGAGTACGGACGCGCGACCGGGGGAGTGCTCAACGCGACCACCAAATCGGGATCCAACGAACATCGTGGCGCGGCCTGGTTCACCCTCTCACCCCCGTGGCTCGAGGCTGGACGCAAGTACGTGAAGCCGAGGGCCTCAACCATCGTGCACCAAAGCGAGCTTGCCAGTCGTTGGGACCTGGGCGGTGCCGCGGGCGGACCCATCCTGCTCGACAAGCTCTGGTATTACGTGGGATTCGACATCGCGTTCACAACCAACCAGCATCATCGCGCACTCCACCGCTTCTTGTTGGACCCGATGACAGGTGCGCGGATCAAGGACACCGAGGGCGAGCCGCTCACGGAAGAGATTCCTGGCACGCGTGTCGACTACCAAACTCGAGACCATAACCTGCAGTTGCTCGGCAAGCTCACCTACAGCCCCAACAGCAACAATCGTCTGGCCGCGAGCTTCATCACCACACCGTGGTGGCCGAGCCGGATACGCTCCGGAAACCCGTACGTCGATGCGGATCAGCAACAACGCTACACCTCGACCTACCAGCTGACCTTCAAGTGGGACGTGAACTCCGACGACTATCGCAAGCTTCTGAACACGACGCTGGGCATTCACCAAACCACCTTTCGCAGGCTTCCTCTCGACGGCTCACGTCTCGGAGAAGGAGCCACCGGGATCGCCGCCACGCCGAACCTGATCTGGAGCTCGGCCCAACCGCGGTCCATTACCGCTTTCGAGTCCTATCCCGGACTCGAACAGGCCTGTGCTTCCATCCATGGCGAGCTCCCCTGCCCAGCCCCCGGCTACAGCGTCGGCGGCCGGGGCTTCATGTATGACGGCACGACGAACCGGCTGCAGCTAACCAGTATGGGCACCCTGATCGTACCCGACTTCTATGGCGAGCACGTCATCAAGGCAGGCATCGACCTCCAAATAGAGCACTATCAGGCCGCGCACGGAGAGACTGGCCTGCACCGGATCGACGAGCATTCCTCCGGAGATCGCTTTACCAGCAACGGGCCTGCGTTCCTGCTTTCCCCGGACGAACCTTCCTGGATCACCTGGTTCAGCCGCTCGGCCGCCAATCATCTGTACGGCGCCTTCCTGCAAGACAGCTGGCACGTGAGCGACCCGGTGACCGTCAATCTCGGGCTGCGGTACGATATGCAATTCATGCTGGGCAAGGGTGCGGGACAGGGACTCACCCTGCCCTCCCAGATTGCGCCGCGAATCGGCGTCATTTGGGATCCGAGCGAGGAAGGCAAAGCTCGGATCTTCGCGAACTATGGCCGGTTTTTTCATAGCATGCCGGTCCGAAGCTCCCTGCACCTGCTTCATGGCCAGCCCTGGCTAAGAGGATACCACCTGCCCGCCACTGGGTATCCAAACAATTGTGACCTCAACGCATTTGACTCTCCGAATGCGTGCTACGAGTCCAATCCTACCTACCGTTATTTGCGCAATGGCCGCTCTGACCCGAATCTGAGCACGGTCGCCATCGGCTCGAGCCTTGTGCCGATCGACGCCTCGCTCACCGCTCAGTACAACTCCGAGATCTCCCTGGGCGCCGAGTACAATCTTTTTGGTCTTGCGAGGGTGGGCGCCACCTATACCCATCGCTGGCTCAACAACCTGATCGAAACCATGAGCCTCGACGAGACACAGACGATCTTTCTCGGTAATCCGGGCCGGGGTCTCGGCAGCGGCTTTGCCAAGGGAGTTCGCAATTATCACGCGCTCACGTTGGCTGTAACCAAGCCCATGAGCTCCCACTGGCTCCTGCAGGCAAACTATACCCTCGCCTCCTTGCGAGGGAACTACTCAGGGCTCGTCAACACGGACAGCGGTCAGTTCGAGCCGAATATGAACTCCGATTTCGACGTCAAGGATCTGCTCGTCAATCGTTACGGTCCGCTTTCGGGGGACGTCCGTCATACCTTCAAGGCATACGGCGCCTATATTCTCACGTTATTCAACAACCACGAGATCAATATCGGCACTGCGCTCAATGCGCACTCTGGCCGACCCACCAACTACTTGGGTTCCCACGAACTGCTGGGCAGCCGGCAGGTGTTCATACTTCCCCGCGGGTCG
>JAKSBK010000121.1 GCA_022361155.1 Pseudomonadota bacterium | reverse complement strand
AGCGGCTAGTTCGCTAGCTGGGTAGCCTGAGTTCAAGCCACTGCGATCCGGCGCAGGCGTGCATGCGCACCGGGGCCGGCCTGACCGAGGCGTTGCGGCCCGGGCTGCGCACACGCGGGACCAGGCTGGCCACACGCGACGTTTCCCGTCGGTCGCCGTCAGCCGCCACAATGAAATGGCTGTCCTAGACCTACCGTCAGCCGCCACAATGAAATGGCTGTCCTAGACCTAGACTGGTGCTTCTACGTTCGCGCCAGTCTATCGAGGTAGCGGTCGGCCCGGCCGGCACGAGCCTCGAAGCGGACGTTCGCGGCCTTGTCCCAGGCGGCCATGGCGAGGCCGGTGACCGTGTTGACGAAGCCGTCGAGGTGCCCAAGCAGGCTCGCCCACAAGCGTATAGCGGAACCTGGAGGGATTGCCTCAGAGGCGGAGTATCACGCTTGCTTGCTCGTGCGACAGCGCACCGTTCCGTACTGCACTCGCCAGGCACTCACTGGAGACCAGTTGGGCGCACGCCTTGCAGCGCTACGCGGGATGTGAAAGCGTTCGGCCGTGGAATGGGCAATCGCCCTGATCGTGCTGATCGTGGTGTGGCGCACAGTAGCAAGCCGCGCGAAGGCCCGACAGATAGAAGAGCGGTGGGAGCTGGCCCACCCTGAGTACACGGTTGCCGAGGTCGACTTGCTCAGCCAAAGCTTCAGGCTCGACTTCGGGGAAATGACCGGCAAGTTCATACACAGCAGCGACACCGAGCGCATAGAGCAGTCATTCTCCATACGGAGAGTGGACGTCAGCAAGTGGGAGTCGAAGAATACGCTAGAAACTCATGAAGGGGTCGCTGAGCGAATCGCACGGGATATCGAGCAAGTGAAGTCTGGCAAATGGAGTCTCGGGAATCCCGAGCGACGGCTCGCCGACCTTGAAGCTGAGTTGAAGGAGCTTGAAGCGGGTCCCAAATGGGAGCCCTTCACAAACGAATTGTCGGCGCGAATCGAGGGCGACTACCAGCGCTTTCTGCACCACCAATAGGCGAACCCAGCCCGCAGGCCGGCAGCTCTGAAGTATAGTTTATTGTCTCCCCTCGGGGATGGGTGAAAACCCTCGCCGTTAGGCGAAGCCTTCAGGAGGCGTAGCCGAAGCGGACTATCCCCCGCATGAATGCGGGGGTTTTGACCTGTTTTTCGTGAATGACCACCGCCTAAAAGGCGGCGGCCTCGAAGGGCCGTGATGGCGGGTCAAGAAACGGCGCGCCCACGGAGTCGACTTCAGTCGACGGGCGCGCCCCGAACCCACCGCCTTCAGGCGGTGGTGCCGGCGCTCAGTT
>JAKSBK010000120.1 GCA_022361155.1 Pseudomonadota bacterium | reverse complement strand
GTTCGCAGCACCTGCACCGGGATGAGGATGAAGCGCTGAACGAAGGTGTGGAAGTCCATGCGTAGGATGCACTCGCGCTGCGCATGGTGCAGCTGGCGCCAGCGCGGCAGCACGGGCAGACACAGCGCAGCCTGGATATCCCCAAGCCTCAACGCGGGTCAGGTCGCTGCTGCATGCACCGCTGCTGCATGCCCACCGGCGGACACAGCCATTGACAACTACCGGGGGGGGGTACTCTTCCGCTGAAGGTGGCTCTCGCACTTGGGGTGCGCGATCGCCACAGTAGCGCCCAATGGCGCTAGGGAGGTCTCCATGAGGGCCGTGGTGTTGGGAGGTGTTGGGCCGGCTGCCTGCGTTCCAGGCTTGCCCTTCGACCGCGCTGGGAACGACCTACGCATGGCAGGTGCCCCTTGCGCCGCACGAGCGAATGGCAGCGTCACCTACGTCCGTGCCGCACTCGAGCGCAGCCACGCACGATCGTGCCGGCGCCCACAGCATGGCCGAGACCGTCGCGGGGATAGGAATCCGCCGTGTCGTTTCTGATCGTTGCGTCAAGACGCTCAAGGTCATTGTCGCGTGTATTGCGGAGATTCGGACCGGTGGTGTACGCGTCTGGCCGTCAGGCGATCGATCACCTGAAGACCACATCTCCGCCTCTTGCGGTGGTAGTGCGTTGTGTCTCGCTGGACGACGCGTGCATGGAAGTCATCAAGCTGATTCGCGGGCTAAGCCCAAAGCTACCGCTAATGGTCGTTACGCCGAGTCTCTCCGCAGCTGTCTCTCACGAGTTGACGGTCCTTGACGCGAGATACGTGCTCGAGCCGGTTTCAGCAAAGGTCGTAGAGCACTTCGCCCTGTCGGCCCTGATGGCGAACCGGTCGGGTGCGATGCGCCTGGACCGAGCGATCGGGATCCAGGCCTTGCGCTGGGGGCTTACCCCTCGCGAGCGCCAGCTCGTGGCCCTGGTCGCCAAAGGAAGCGCTCGACGCAAGTCCCTGAGCCTGGAGCTTGGAGTCAGCGACAATACGACCAAGACTCTCACGCGCTCCGTGCTCAGCAAGACGGGTACGACGCGCCTGTCCGAGTTACGTGCAACCCTGCTCCAGCTAGCACACGTTGATCCGACCGTTTCCCACCCCGCGGGGTGATGCGGGCGACCCCTGTTAGCAACTATCGTGATGCTCACACCTCGGTTGTGATTGTGAGTCAGCCGGCAAGAGGAGCGTTGCATGTTGCGGCTTCAGAATGCTTCACGATTAGTCAAGGCGTCGGTGCGGTGTCTGGTCAGTCGAGGGATCGCACTTACCCTCGCCGTCACAATGCACGGCGCCGTGGTCGAGGCTCAGGCCTTTCAGCCCGTCGTGTGCCCACGCTGCGGCATCGACCCGCCACAGAACGTGCAATGGGATGTGAGCATGAGCGGCGTGACTAGCGGGCTCGAGCGTCACAATGGAAATGGAACCTTCGCTTACTACCAAAACAACGAGTCGGACAAGCGAAAGATCGTTGCCAATAGCGAAGCAAACGCCTTCGTCCTCAACATCACCCATTTCCACACCATTTTTTAACCGAAGACTTCGCCATATCTGGAAGCCAATTCTCAAGCCGAACCACTGCTTCAATCACTGCCGCGTTGCGATTCCATCTCGTCAGGAGGCAACGATGTTAGACACACCGCGCCGTCAAGAACCTTCCGATTGTATGCGTCACGGCTACGCTCTCAGCGCGGCCAGACTCTTGGTATCCCTTATACTCATTACCGCCGCCCCCGCGACAGCTCAAGGCTTCACTCCAGTAGTATGCCCCCTCTGTCCCCCGCTCGGCCAACCCCAGTTCGTTCAATGGGATGTGGGCATGTGGGGGCCAACGATAGCGAATGCGCACCCGGCGTCGCGGCCGAACGGCGGGGAGAGCGCATTGGAATGTGAGACGCTACCGTCCGGAGAACAGTTGCGCGTGATCATAAAGGATTCTGTACGGGCGCCGTCTGGGAGGCGACCCAGGCGAAGGCTAGGGCTAGGGGGACAGGAATTCAATTTCTCATTGGACGCCATGCAGTCTTGGGGGCCAGGCTGCAGAATGCACTGGGTTGACAGATCCTAGCAACTGATGGGATTCGGGATGGTCGGTGACGGCAGGGTGCTTGTGGTTGGTCTTGGATTGCTCCTCACGGAGGCATGCGAAGGGGGAATGGTGATGGGTGGCGCTGGTGGGCTGCAGGCTGGTGGCACCGGCGGACCAGGACGCACCGGTGCTGGAGGTGGTGGAGGCGAAACGTACTGCGCCAGCGTTGGGGATCCTTCGGGCAGGCATATAGTGAATTGCCAGCCGGGTGAGATATGCTTTACCAATATATCGTGTCCCGTAGCTATGCCACCAAATATGCCGGTCAGTCTTTGTTTTGAGGCTGGATCAAGGCCTCTGGCTAATAAGTGTCGACGGAAGTGCTCGACGGACACGGACTGCTTGGGGAATGAAAAGTGCGAGTCCCATCGTTTTGCTGCTCTCGGGGACGCCATAGGAATTCATCGAATTTGCTGTACGCCAGGCGGATGTGGACGCCCTTGAGGGCAAGTTGCAGCTGGCTCCCGTTGTTTTGCCTCAGCCGGAACGTGACTCCTATTGAATAACTCATCCATCTCACCGGTTCCGACCACCGCTGGCTATGTTGCGCCTCCTCGAAATATCCCCAATATTCCTCGTCGTTGCCCCTTGCCAACGGCGCCCGGCCCTCGGCGATACAGACGAGTTATTCTTCCGTGGGCCCTTACCGATGTACGGGGCACCTTGCCCAGGTTCCTGGCCGAGCTGCACCGGCTGCTAGCGCTCGGCGTCAAGGTGCTGCGCAAGTGGGAAGGGCCCGTGTGGGATCACGAACGGCCCTCCGTGGTGCAGCTACGCACGCCCGAAGCCACCCGAGGCGGTCGCGGCCGTACGCGCCTTCCGCACGGCCTACCGCGCCGCTCTCGAAGCCTGGCGGCGAGGAATCCGTGAGGTACAGTTTCCACACGGCACCTGGTTCATGTGCCATTTCCACGGCGCTGCGGCCGCGCCCGGCTAGTAGCGGCCGCCAGCGAGCTGCCTCCGATCCGAGCAGCATTCAACGGACCTTCGTAGTCCCACGCAGCGCTGCACGTTCGGCGTTT
>JAKSBK010000119.1 GCA_022361155.1 Pseudomonadota bacterium | reverse complement strand
GCTGGCTATGTTGCGCCTCCTCGAAATATCCCCAATATTCCTCGTCGTTGCGCCTTGCCAACGGCGCCCGGCCCTCGGCGATACACACGAGGTATTCTTCCGTGGGCCCTTACCGATGTACGAGGCACGTTGCCCAGGTTCCTGGCCGAGCTGCACCGGCTGGTTGCCCTCGGCGTCAAGGTGCTGCGCAAGTGGGAAGGTCCCGTGTGGGATCACGAAAGGCCCTCGGTGGTGCAGCTACGCACGCCCGAAGCCACCTGGGAAAAGCTGGCCTACGCGATGAGCAACCCTGTCGCAGCGGGCTTGGTGAACCGGGCCGCGGACTGGCCCGGTGTTGCGACCCTGCCCCACTTCGCCGCCAACCCTGCCGCTCTATCGAGGGTCAGCTCGGCTCTGGCGCTCGTCAGGCAAACTCCAGCTAGAAAGCGAACGGGTACTTCGTCGTGAAAAAGTCGCGCCCCTGGGCGTGACATCCAGTGCAAGTGGGTGCGTCTGGGTTGCTCACGACAACGCGATCGTTCAGCAGCTCATACCAGTACCAACTCTGGGTGTCGGAAGTCTCCTTGAGCTTGACCATCACCGCCCAGCCGTTTGATCGGTCTGACGCGTCATAGAGCTCCTTGACCGCGGCCGACGCGGGCGGATGAACGCCGCCTGCCGCCTTGAGCGATGCCTCCAGCAACGGATTGATGAACACCTTGACCCGGCCGTGGACGGGAGACGGGTGGATGGAAGCTTCGGCGCTGAAGCTCTTGTAGCGACCCGCCTCCAGGTAGGAGCGCAGCTGGACTTGATCCGTCGGCACACGACAGTCCCCACCGCAACCGGTGGTCGCCATTCCGCCTTGGGCCCCGGCGCCGGCATCCGGGCCTGCGCTGCCCGAGCCAGCGTTCGTTCCGGCAGCACCCGAGCCCGCCGCGCCGGGATCCAAGGGCTGCCGCTCCATCATTGGCTCCTGCCCGCAGCCGGCCAAGGCCGGCCACCAAAGCAGACACACAAACACAAGCGAATACCTGGGAATCATCGCTCTCTCCTGAGCGCTCGTACCACGGTGCGCCCTCCTTTTGTACGGCCGGAGACACAGTGCGGTTACGTGCGAAGGAGACACAGTGCGGTTACGTGCGGGGGCAACCAGCAGTCCGGTGGTTTGGGAAGGACGCGCAGCTACACTGTTTCGACTGCTACGTTGCGTGCATGGGTGGCTAATGCCTGGAGATCGTGCGGATCGGATGTAAGTGCGGTCCCACCCGGTTCGCAGACTGCGATCACGAGCGCATCAATCGCGGACCCTCGCCGTGCCAGGTGTCGAAGGTGGGCAGCGCGGCGTGCCGTGGGCTCGGGCTCATTCGACCGTGCTCACACCGCCGTTGCCAGCGTCCAGACCGTCGTGCCAGGTCAAGAGATGATCGCTGTGCTCGGATGCCATGACCCTGGGCCGGCAACTCCGGTCGGTGCCCTCGGTTCCCTCGCAAGGATCGCTTCGGAGGTCGCTACACGATCAGCACATCGGGCAGCCCTACGAGGGGTGACGCGGTTGAGATCCGGCAGCGGATCCTGGTCTCGAACGGGATGGCTGCCGGGAATCGGGCGCCTGGGCCAAAGGCCTTACGGATACCCTTGTCTGGGTGGTCCTGGAAGTACCGCCCCAGGGTTCCCTCGATACGGTCCAGCAAGCGTCCGTCCATCTTCACGGGCGCGATGTGGAAGCGGAGAAGCCGGAGGAGCTTCTCGATCTTGGGGACGAGGACGTTCGCCTGATCAACGAACTCGGTCAACATCGCCCCATGGTCCTCGGTGCTCGAGGCACCGGGCCACAAGAGCTTCTGCTCACCCCGAGCCAGCTCGTCGGAATCGAGGATCGAATACCGACCAGAGAGGAAACACGCCAAATGCTCGGCGAGCCTTCCGGCGAAGGTCCGTGTAGTCTGCCCGACGTAGTGGATGTACTCCTGCCCGTCGATGGGAAACGTCCACACGTAGATGCCGGTTTCTTTGCCCAATGGATGATCGAACAGCCACGGAAGGCCTGCGTCTCGGTGCCAGTGGAGCGGTCCGTGGAACTCCAGGTCCATCGATCCCGTTGGCGGCGCGGGCTCAGCCTCTTCCGCGATGCCATAGTCCAACGCAAGCCCGAACAGGACGTTGACAACCGGCTGCAACTCGCGGCGAGATAGTTGCTCCATGCTCCAGCCGAGCGGCTCGATGCTCTTCTCGAGCTTTGCGCAAAGCGCGTCTCCGAGGCGGATGCGGTACTTTGACTCCAGGCCGGCACGCGCGTAGCCAAAGATGAGGTCGAACGTCGCGTGGCCTCGTACGCGGAACCCGGCTCCGGTCGACATGGCCTCGACATTGCTGTCCGCCGGATCGGCTCCCTTCGGGGCATCGAGTCGATAGATTGCGTCCGGCTCGCCGAGCGCCGCATTGATGGCGTCGAGAACCTGGCTGTCGAATCCCTTGTACTTGCCCCGAACGACGCTCCCCCACGAGTGAACGGCCTCTCGCAACCGCTCCATCTCATCGCGGCTCAGTTCCCACTCGAAGTCGACAGCTAGGTTTCGCGCCCTGCGAGCGAGCTTCGCGACGGTGGCCACGTCGTCGTAGGACGTCGGTACCAGCGGCTCGCTTCGCCACTTCGTGCTCATCTTCCAGTCCGACGTTTCTCGCCTCGTTCGCGTACGCTACGATGGCCCGAGCCGCTGAGGCCCGTTTTCCCTCAGGGCTGGAGACCACGGTGCTCGACCGCCCCCTGGCCGCATTCGACATCGAGACTATACCCGATCCTGACATCGGGCGACGAGTCCATGGATTCACGGGCGATGTGATGCCTGAGGTTCCCGGGATGGGGAATGACGTCTCCTTGGGGGGTTGCGTAGAGGCCAGGGGTTTGATCCCCTGTCGTGCGCAACGAACCCCGCCTTGGCAGAGGCGGAGCACCCAAGGAGAGCTCGATGATG
>JAKSBK010000118.1 GCA_022361155.1 Pseudomonadota bacterium | reverse complement strand
CTACGCGGGCAAGCACCTGACCTACGGGCCGGACTACCTGATCCCGACGCCGTTCGACCCGCGGCTGATCGTCGCCGTGCCCAAGGCGGTGGCCAGGGCGGCCATGGAGTCCGGCGTCGCCCGCAGGCCCATTATCGACATGGCGGCCTACGAGGCCGAGCTCTCGACCCGGCTCGACCCGACGGCGGCCGGGCTGCACCGCCTGTTCGAACAGGTCCGCGCCGCCCCCCGGCGGGTCGTCTTCGCCGAGGGCGAGGAGGAGAAGAGCATCCGCGCCGCCCTCTCGTTCCACAACGCCGGTTTCGGCACGCCCGTCCTGATCGGCCACGCGGACCGCATCCGGGACGCCGTGGCCGGCCTGGGGCTGACGCTGCCCGCCGGCATCGAGGTCCGGAGCATGTCCGCGGACAGCCATCCCCGCTACGCGGCCTTCCTCTACGAGCGTCTGCAGCGCCGCGGCGCCCTGGAGCGCGACTGCCAACGCCTGGTCAACCGGGACCGCAACACCTTCGCCGCCTGCATGGTCGCCACCGGCGATGCGGACGCCATGGTGACCGGCCTGACCCGCAACTACCACTCGGTGCTGAACCACATCACCCGCGTGGTGGGTGCGGCGGAGGGCCGGCGGGTGCTGGGCCTCTCCATGATCCTGGCCCGGGAGCGGACGCTGTTCGTCGCCGACACGGCGGTCCACCAGTCCCCCAGCGCGGAGGAGCTGGCCGACTTCGCCGAACAGGCGGCGGCCGAGACCCGGCGGCTCGGCCACGAACCCCGGGTGGCCCTGGTCTCCTTCGCCAACTTCGGCAACCCGGACATCGCCCGGGGCGAGATCGTGCGCCGGGCCGTGGAGATCCTGGACGGCCGCCGGGTCGGCTTCGAGTACGACGGCGAGATGGGCGTCGACGTGGCCCTGGACCCGGAGCTGCGGGCGCGCTACCCGTTCTGCCGCCTGACCGGCCCGGCCAACATCCTGATCATGCCGGGACTGCACAGCGCCGACATCTCCACCAAGCTGCTGCACGGCATGGGCGGCCAGTCGGTGATCGGCCCGAAGCTGCTGGGCCTGGCTAAGCCGGTGCAGATCCTGCCCATGGGTGCGACCGTGTCGACCATGGTCACCATGGCGGCCATCGCCGCCCACGATGCCGTAGCGTAGTGCGTGAGGCGGGCCTCAGCCGAAGGGCGCGCCGTCGTCCCGCCGCACGGCGATGACGCAGGACCGGGGCGGTGCCGAGCCGCCGTCCGGGAACCGGCTGTTGCCGTCCACGCCCGGATGCTGGATTCCGACGAACATGGTCCGGCCATCGGCGCTCCAGGTCAAGCCGGTGACCTCGCAGTCGGGCGGGCCGACCAGGAACCGCCTGATCTCGCCCGTCGCCGGGTCGCCCGCCAGCATCTGGTTGTTGCCCATGCCGGCGAAGTGCTCCTGATCGCTGTCATTACCGTCGGTCCGGATCCAGAGCAGGCCGCCCGGCCCGAAGGACAGCCCGTCGGGCGAGTTGAACATGTTCCGCACCGTCACGTTGGCCGATCCGCGGCGGGCACCCCGGTGCACCTTCGGGTTCCCGGCCAGTACGAACAGGTCCCAGCGGAACCCCGGGGCGGCGTGGTCGCCGCCGTCGGGGCGCCAGCGGACGATCTGGCCGTAGATGTTGCGGGCGCGGGGGTTGGGGCCGGCGGCCGGCATGGCGTCGCCGCCGGCGTTGCTGCCGCGGCCGCGGCGGCTGTTGTTGGTCAGCGCACAGTAGACGTCCGACTTCTTTGGATGGGCGGCCACCCATTCCGGCCGGTCCATGGTGGTGGCCCGGACGGCGGAGGCGGCGAGCCGGGTATGGATGCAGATCTCGG
>JAKSBK010000117.1 GCA_022361155.1 Pseudomonadota bacterium | reverse complement strand
GAGGCTGCTTGGGGTGGCGTGCTCGCTTGAGCCGGCCACGGTGTCGCGGTGAACCGCCACCTGCGCGCTTGGTTCGTTTGCCGCGTCGGCGTCGAAGCTCTCGACCGGTGGCCGGGGGCACGCCTTTGGCGTCGATCTCCACCACCAGGACTTTGCCATCGTCTTGGGGAGCGGGCTGCAATCGAAACCACGCCTCGGTGTGCGCGCCCAGACCCAACATGCTCTGTTCGATGACCTCGGTCGACGGCGTGTGGGGCACGAAGTCGCTCAGGACCGAGCGGGCCGTGGCGTACGACAGTTCGGCCGATAGCCGCGCCGCGTGCATCAGCACGTCAATCCCCCCGCGGATCTCAGCCCGGCTGCACCCAAGTGAAAGGTTCGATTCAGGCGGAGCATCACAATCACAAATCTGCGGAGCCGTCTAGTATCTGGTGCCGGCGTCGTCTGCGCTCCTTCTCTCCGGGTCTTGGGAGGTCGTGCTCAAGCAGGTGAGCCCGCCAGCTCACGATCCGATCTTCGGCCACACCGGTGCGCTCGTGGTAGCGTTCTATCCACTCTTTGAGGGGACGGAAATGCGGCCAGTTTTCGGGCAATCGCGCGTGGTAGGCGGTCCAAAGCGAATCGAGCCCAGGCCGCACAGGAATCTCAGGTGCTTCCGGTGCAGAGCGGTAACCACCCATCTCCGCCAGTGGGTCGACATGCCTTCCCGTCGTGGTCACCGCGTCTACCACGATGAGCAATTCGGTCTGTGGCGGGTCGGGTGAGAACATCTGCCAGCCTTGGTGCAGGCGTGTGTAGCCGACGACGGCTTTGGTCCAGCCGGGCATGGGGTCCGGCTTGAGGAAATCGGGGATCACACGCGTTTCAAGGCATAGCTGCATGCTGCTGACGGCGACCAAGAAGACGACGAGGCCCTCGGAGGCTGTCCTTCCGTAGCCGCGCAGCCGTAGCACCAAGGGCGCTGGCGCGACCTCCGGACTCTCGTGATCGTCGGTCGGTCTACCTTCTGCTCCACCTGGTGGCAAACCCAACAGGGTGGACCAACGGATCCTGCGTCGAGCCAAGGCCGAGCAGGCTGCATCGCCCAGGTGGCGCAGGCCCGGCGTCAGCAACAGCAATCCACACGGGTATCCTCCAGGTAGGCACGCGACTGTCAGGGCCACGGCTTGGATGCCCGTCGTGGGCGTCGAGTTGGGCTCAGAGCTGACTGCGACCAGCGTGCGGTCGACCAGTGTGCGGTCTACACCCGGCGGAAGCTCGGCCAGCCTGGCTGCATTGCGCAACTCAAGGCGGCCCAACAGGTCCAAACGGCTGAGCCAGCGGGCGATCTCAAGACACAGCCCGGAGTCCCCGTTGTAGAGCACGAGCACGCGGCGTGCCCGACTACCCCAGCGCCGAAGCGTCTCCCAATCTTCCCTCGTGACCAGGAGCGCGGAGAAGACGATCATCACGTAGGAGAAGATCCCGATGTTGGACATCAGTGCGATCGCAACATGTAGGACACAGATCAAGATGATGGCTGTGCGATGGGTCCACGGCCGCCCCACGGGGCTCAGGATGAGCAGTGGCAGCAGCCCCTCAATCAGTAGCGTGCCGTAAGTCAGGAGGTAGGAGAGCTCCAAGGAAGCGTGCTGGCGCAGCCACAGCCCAAAGGACGTAATGATGAGCTCCCGTTGCAGGAAGTAGTGGGCCGCCGTGCCGTCCTTCCAGGTCGAGCCATCCTTGGACACGGCGTTAAAGAAATAGATCAACGCGAGCTGCATCAAAGCGGCAAAAACGGCCAATGAGACCACAGGGCTGACGTTACACGCGCGCTGGCGGGCGCGGGCTAGGTCATCGTCGTCATAGTCCTGGTGGCGCCGCAGATCTGAGAGCACCGCGTCCAGCGAGAGGCGTCGTCCAAGGGGCAGAAAAGCAGTCCACCAAAGCAGAATAGCCAGCACGAAGTCACCGCCGCTCGACAACATGTCCGTGCGGCTTTGCAGGCTCACGACGCCCAGCAAGCTCAGGATCTGGCACAGGCGCGTGCGATAGCCGACCAGCAGTCCCAAGTAAGCAAGCGCGATCAACAGCATGAGCGCAGCGGCCTCTTCCCAGTGCGAGCACATCCAGAAGACGGAGAAGCTCCGGAAGCGCGATGGCTGCCACATGGAGGTGTGATTGGGGAGCAGTCCCGTGTTGCTGTACCAAAGCTCAACCGAAGCGAGGCGCAGGCTGAGGTCTGCCAGCAGCAGCAAGCCGATCAGAATCCGGGCGAGACCCAAAGTGCGCGGGTCGATTGATAGATAGTGTCGCTTGAACCAGTCCATCGAGCGTCCAGCCCCCTATCCCATGGTTGCGCCGAACGCCAGCGGACGAAGCCATGACTCCGCGCAGCGCGTGATCGACTTCGAGTGCGAGAGCCACTTTCGACGGAAGAGTACCCCCCCGGTGTTTGTCAATGGCTGTGTTCGCCGATCCGCCGCGGATCCCACCGGGATCACAGCCCTGCGCCTTGCTTACAAATACAACAGCGTCTTAGCTTACTTACAAAAGCCCAGCGTCGGCGAAGCTGAAGTAGCCCTCGCGAGCGACGATGATGTGATCCAGCACTCCCAGCCCGAGCAGCTCGCCCGCCGTGCGCAGCCGCTCGGTGATGGCTCGGTCGTCCTCGCTGGGAGCACAGGTGCCACTGGGATGGTTATGCACGAAGACCACGCTGGCGCACGCTTCCCTGAGCAGCAGTCGAAACACGTCGGTGGGTTGGACGCTGCAGGCCGTGAGGCCGCCGACGGCCACGTCGAGCTCGGCGAGCGGCCGGTTGCGTCCATCGAGGGCCAGTGCAAGGAAATGCTCCCGTTGCTCGGTCGCCAAACGCGGCGAGAGCGCCTGCGCGACCTGACGGCTGCTGCGGATCGGCTCGGAGCGAGGCAGCGTGACCGCAAGCGAGCGGCGCCCAAGCTCGACCGCCGCCTTGAGTCGGCATGCTTTGGTCAAGCCCACGCCGGTCTGGCCCGAAAGCGCAGCCACGCCGAAATGATGCAGGGCAGCAATACTCCCGACCCGCTGCAGCAGGCGCGCGGCAGCGATGGACACCGGCTCCCCGGCCCCACCTGTTCCGAGCAGCACCGCTACCAGCTCCACGTCGCTGAGGCTGCCCGGGCCCCTCATGGCCAGCTTCTCGCGCGGACCTGTAGCGCCGCCCCGGCCGGCCGGGCACGCAAGCGGCGCTTTCGCACCGGTAGCTTCGGCGACCCGACGCACGCGCCCATGGCTTGGCGTGTCGGGATCCGGATCGCGACGGTGATCTGGCAACGACAGAGCGTGGGGCATGGGACCGTTCTCCTTTGCCGAGCCCGGTGCCGTGACCGGTGCGGGTGCGTCTCACCGGTGGGGCATCGGCGGTGCGATTTACCGGGAGCACACTGCGCTCCGGATCTTGAGACCAGTAAGATCAACACGTTGAGGGAGGCGCGGCGGCGGATGGCCCGCACGCCGCCGGCGAACGCCGGCCGGCGAGCCACTGGCGTGAGGCAACGCAACGATCGACCTTGACCTCGACGCAGGCTAAGCTCGAGGAAGTCGTCTGGAACTGGAATGCTCAGCGACCGTGCGGTGAGCCTGTCCGTGAGCGTCGCGGCGCTCGCGGCTGCGTCGGGAATCCAGATCGAGCGCGGCCGCAGGGCGCACGAGCCCGAGTC
>JAKSBK010000116.1 GCA_022361155.1 Pseudomonadota bacterium | reverse complement strand
TTCAGGCGGCCTGGGCGGTGTACTGGTCGCAGGCATGGTCGCTTCAGGCGGCTTGGGCGGCGGTGGAATCGAACCGCCGCGCGTAACGTTTCCCTGCCCCCGTGACATGCCAGTGTGCACCACGAGTACCTGGATCCCGGGCATCTACTACTGCGCAACAAGGGCCGGAGATACGCCCCGCGGTTCTTGCGGTGTGAGATGCACCAGGGGCCGTTGCGTTCGGTCAAGACGTGGAAGCTGGTGCGTTATTGATTGCCGTCCTCCATGAAGCCCGGGGCGCGGGTCGTTGCCCACGGCCTCCCGAGCGATGACGGCTCGCGGTCTCTGACGTCGAGGATGCTGGTGCGCACGGCCTGCATCCTGGTGGGCTTGGCCGTGCCGGCCGCGGCGCTGGCCAACGGCTGTACAAAGCCCGCGGGCTCGTCCCCGTGGCTGAGCATCCTGCTCGCCACGTGCGCGTTCATCCCTCTGCTGCGGCGCCGTCGCCAACCCGCCATGAGGCCTACGAACGGAAGCTGCGCTTTTTCGGGGCAAGCCCGAGGCAGGAGTCGGTGGCGGAGGCGGAGGGCCGAGACGGAGACAGAAGGCAGCGGCGGAGGACGCCTTACTGACCAGACTCCAGAGGAGGAAGCGATGCGTTCAGGTATGGCTGGCGTTTGTCTTACGATCCTGCTCGCGGTGTTTGCTGGCTGCGGCAGGAGCCACCTGCATGGGCCTGCGCTGCCGGACGCTGCGGGCGGCGCGGATGCGGCCGCCGACGCTGCGCGGGATGCAACCTCTGACGCATGCATGCCCGAGACCGAGCGCTGCAACGCGGTCGACGACGACTGCGACGGGATGGTCGACGAGTCGCTGAGCCGTCCTTGCGGCTCGGACGCGGGCGCTTGCAAGGCAGGCAGCCAGCGCTGCCAGGAAGGCGTCTGGGACTCGTGTACCGGAGCGCTGGGGCGTGTCCTGGAAAGCTGCAACGGAGTGGATGACGACTGCGACGGCAAGCTGGACGAGGC
>JAKSBK010000115.1 GCA_022361155.1 Pseudomonadota bacterium | reverse complement strand
TCCAGCAGCATTTCCGTCGGCATGGTCATGCCGCCGTATACGCGCGGGCCGCCGATGATTTTGGCGTCGATGTGGCCGTACATCGTGGCGCAAAGCTCTTTATGGAACCAGCCCGCCTGGTTGAATTCGGGCACCAGGATCATCTTGGCGTTTTTCAGCGCCGCGCGCAGTTCCTGGATCGGCCAGGGGCGCGGGGTCTTGACCTTGATCAGCCCCACCTTGCGGCCTTTTTCCTCTTCCTGCCGCACCGCTTCGCGGGCCTGAGATACGCAGGCACCGGAAGAAACAACAAATTCCTCGGCATCGGGATTGACCACTTCGATCAAATCGCCGAGGTATTTCCTCCAGTACTTGGCAGAACGCTCAACAGCTGCGAACACTTCCTGCTGCCAACTGGCATGCATGTGATAACTGATGAAGTTACTTTTCTGGATGGGAGCGTCACGCGAAATCCGGGCCGGGGGATTTTCGTTGTCCATAGATGGCACTGCGTTACGCCAGCCGTCACGTGGCGGTAATTTGTATTTTTCGTCGAACATGGAAACCTGACCGCGGGCGTGGGTGACGAAGAAACCATCCACTGAAACTACAGCGGGCAAGGTGACATCCACTTCTTCAGAGACCATGAATGCGGCCAGGGAATAATCAAAGAAGTCCTGTTGGTTTTCGGCATGGGCGTGCAAAATACCCGTGTTCAACAGAAATGAAATTTCAATATTGTCAGGTTGAATAGCGAGAGGAGTATTGATAACGCGGCACATGTTCATCAGAAGCAACGGGGTGCGCGCTCCGGGCCATGAAGAAATGGCTTCCAAACCTCGCATCAACCCCGGACCGGAAGTAGCTGTCAACGCACGTACGCCAGCTCGAGACGATCCACCAATGGCGGACATAACTCCGATTTCTTCCTCGCCTCGGTAGTATTCCTTGATGTACCCTTCATCATAAAGATACCCCGCTTGTTGCATGGTTTCACTCTGCGGGGTTATGGGATAGGAAATTGCAATGTCGACATTGGCACGGCGAATGGCTTCACGAGCCGCTTCACTACCGGTGATGAACTCGGTTTTTCGAGG
>JAKSBK010000114.1 GCA_022361155.1 Pseudomonadota bacterium | reverse complement strand
CCAGCTGCAGCGGGGCGCTCGAGCTATCCGACGAGGTGTGCGCCGCCGGGGACGTCCGCTGCGCGGACCTGGGTCGCTGCGGCCAGTGCCTTTCGTGTCTCGAGTCGTGCACGAGCGTGCGGTGTCCTGTGAAGCCCGAGGAGCCGTCCGCACAGCCTGCGCCAGCAACGCCGCAGCCTTTGCCAGCGCCGATGCAGTCCGCGCTGGCCTCGAGGACTGGAGCCGCGTTGGCAGCCTCGTTGTCCACGCCACGGCTAGGCGTGAGTGCCGCAGCTACGACGGTGGCCAGCACCACGTCTCCAAGCCTGCCTGCAGCGCTCTTGGCGGACCTCGTCCCGGTCGAGCCGCCGCTGCGTGAAGCCGACCTGCCCCAGGGCATCGCGCGCACCGACTACGAGACCCAGGATTCAGGCCAGACCCCGGGCTCGTTTGCGGTCACGCACCTGGGGCAGGCTTCGTACACGATTCCGATCGAGGTTCCTCCCGGCCGTCTAGGCCTTCAGCCCAACCTGGCCCTGCACTACAGCAGCTCGGCGGGAACCAACTACATGGGGGTGGGCTGGAGCCTTCAGGGCCTGGGCATGATCACGCGCTGCAAGCGTATCCCGGCCATCGACGGCTACACCCCCTACGACGAGAACGGGGCGGGCGACCACTTCTGCCTGGGCGGCGAGCGGCTCGTCATCGTCGACCCGAGCAAGGAGTACGGCGCAGACGATGTGGAGTATCGTACCGAGACCGATCTGTTCACGAAGATCGTGTCAAAGCGACCGGCGGGCTGGACGAGTCCCTTCAGCTTCGAGGTTTCGACCAGGGACGGTCGGACGCTGCGCTACATCACCAAGGGCCGGGGATGGGAAGCATGGCCGCTTCAAGTCGTGAAGGACAAGATTGGAAACTTCATGAACGTGAGCTGGCACAGCTCAGAGAAGGGAGCACAAAACTATCGGCCTTCCGCAGTATTCTACAACTACTCGAGCACCAACCCGGCGGCGACCTACGATACGTATGTCACTTTTCACTACGAATTGCGCCCCGATCTCCGCTCCGCATACGGCGGCGGCCATGAGTATCGCCGAGAACAGCGCTTGACCGAGATCAAGACCTTCGTAGGCAAGCAGCAGATCCGCGAGTACCGCCTCAGCTACCAGACATCGGGCGGCCTGTCTGTGTTGGATCAGGTGGTGGAGTGTGCTCGCAAGCGGGT
>JAKSBK010000113.1 GCA_022361155.1 Pseudomonadota bacterium | reverse complement strand
GAGGCTCGGCAGGATGTTTCCGTATGACTTGGGCACCGACATCGGCGTGGATGGTCCGTAGATGGCCTGAAAGAGCGTTGCATCGGCGTAGACCAGCTCCTCCAGATTGCGCCGCTCACCCTCCGAACGCTGCGTTGTATAGACGTAACGAAGCCCCAGATTGCCTGACCAGGGCATGTCGCTCAGGTCGCCGCCGAAGTCGAGCTGGGTGTACGCCCCCAAGACCCGCTCGCGGACAGTGCTGCTCGCGGGTTGTTTCAAGGCGTCGAATCCTCCGTTTTCCATGATCACCTGGTTCCAGTAGTTCGGCGGCCTCATGGGATTCGCCATGGCATAGTTCGCCTGCGCCTCCGGAGATTGGAGCCAGTTCAAGTACGAAACGTAGTCGAAGGTCTGCCACTGCCTGGGGATGTTCGCTCGCAGGTCGGAAAAGAAGTTCCCGGCATCGAAAGGCTTCAGAAGGTCGTCCCGGATGTCGGTGTGATAACCGCAATACAAACACTCTATGGGGCCGGTGCCCTGGCTGAGTGTCGGATTGTTGCTGTGATAGACGGTGTCGCTCTTGCTGCGCGCATAGCCATAGGTGCCAAACCGGAGCGTGTGCAGCCCGACATCGCCCAGCCTCAGCTCCCCGTCCAGCCGGGCCTCGTACACCGTATCCTTGACGTCGCTCCCGGTCAGGTAGGTATGGTGCGCGCGGGCTCGCGTCGAGTCTACGGTATTGAGCGGGAGGCCCGGTGGAATGTTGTGCATCGGCAGCCCCTGCGGAATGTCGAAGATCGACGGCAGCTGGCCCGGCACCGTGTTGTCGTACATCGAGGGGTTGTAGAAGCCGATCACGACCCAGCGGTCCTGGCCGCCGCCGTTGGTTGCCGCCGACGAAGTGGAAACGTCTGCCGTCAACACCAGGTTTTCGCTCGCATCCCAGCGGCCGTTGAGCCCTAGCATCCAGGTTTGGGTGGGCCGGTTGGTAGTCGCGTTGATGTAGTCGGTGGCACCCTTGTCGCTGTGGGTCAGCGAGACGAGGGTGTTGTTCTGATCGACTTGGGCATCGAGGATTTGCTCCGCCGTGTACCAATGGCCGAGGTGGCTCTGATCCGAGGTCACCTTGAAAGTGGAATACAGACCATCCAGAGTCAGCCGCACGGTATCGGACACATCGAACTGCAGCGCCGCGGTGCCACCCGTATGCACGCGTTGCTGGAAGTCGACGTTTTGGTTGTAGTTCTGCGGCGCGAAGACGCCGGTCAGGGTTCTGCCGTCCGGCAAATTGAGCGTCGTACCCGCGTTGTAGTTGCGGGTGTTGATGCGGTCGACACGCGCCTTGCGGCGCTGATGGGATAGCGAAAGCAATACCCCCAGCCGCCCGTCCAGAAACGTATTGGTGACCAGACCCGAGACCTGGGGTGTCACGCTGCCCGAGTTCGCATCGTACAGCCCCATGGCTCGGGCTACTGCCCTGAAACCCGGAAAATCGAGCGGCCGAGCCGTCCTGATGTTGATGGTAGAGCCGATGCCGCCCTCCTGCAGCATGGCCGTGGCCGCCTTGTGAACCTCGGCGCCGCTGATCAGCTCGGCCGCCAGCAGGTCGAAGCTGAACTGGCGCCCGTAGGTCTCGGTCGCCATGGTACGCCCGTTGAGCAGGGTGTTGTTGAACTGGGGTCCCAGGCCGCGCACCGTCACGAAGCGACCCTCTCCGCCGTTACGGTCGATCGACAGCCCGGCAACGCGCTGCAGCGACTCGGCTACGTTTTGATCAGGGAATTTGCCTAGATCTTCGGCGGCGATTGCATCCACGATCGCGTTCGACTCGCGCTTTACATCAGTGGCGCGGCGCAGGCTGCCACGGATGCCCCGCACGAGGATCTGCTCGGCGGGCTCTGTGCCTTGTGCCGGTCCGGCCGCGGGGCTTGCCGTTGCGGGCGTGGCCTGCACGCCGGGTGCCTGCGCGGGTTCCTGTGCCGCGCTTTGTGATGGTTGCTGTGCTGCGCCGGGCGCGTTCGCGGGCTCGCCTTCCGGCTGCTTGTCAGCGCCAGGCGGCTCCGAATGTTGTTGCGCCGATGAAGGGGAGGCGATCCCCACTACAGCCCAGACCACGCTGGGCAGCGCGACGCCAAGCAGTTGCAGCGAAGGCCGCCGAACGAAGACGATTCGTGATGTGTTGGTTGGCATACTCGAAACCAGGTTGGAGCAGAAGGTGGTAGCAAGGGCAGTGAAGATGCCCTTTGGGTCGTTTCCGCTCTTGGAGATTCTTGTCATGAATCCTGGTCTCTTGGCTGCACTTTTGAAGATATGCGGCAACCGCGCGCCAATCTCCGGTTGTGCCGCCGCCCCATTCTCGGACGGGTACCTACCGCCGGCTCAGCGCCTTGCGCAGGTGCTCGACGATTAGCGAAATCTCTTCCGACGTGACCCGAAAGTGGGGCGTGAAACGGAGCGCGTTCCGCCCGCCGTGAACGGCTCCGATGCCACCGATACGCAGTTGCTCTTCAACACTGCCAGCGCCGTAGGCTTTGTAGCTCGGGGCCAGCTCGCAGCTCACAAGCAGTCCGCACCCCTGCACGCGCCTGATGCACTCCGGGCCAAGCTCGTTTGCCAGCGCTTGAAGTCGTTGCTTCAGCTCGGCCCCGCGGTCCCGAATGTTCTGTTGCACCTCGGGTGTCACCTGTCGCAACACCTCGGTTGCTACCTCGAGACCACGCGGATTGGCCGTCATGGTGTTGCCATAGAGTCCACGACGGTAGATGCCGGCGGCCTCGGCACGCAGCGCCAGGATGGAGAGCGGGTACTGCCCGGCGTTGAGCGCCTTCGAATAGGTTTCCATATCGGGTGGATCACAGTCCTCGAAACCCGGATAGTCGACGATCGACAGCACGCCGTGGGCGCGCAATCCCGCCTGTATGGAGTCCACGAGCAGGAGCGCACCGTGCCTTCGGGTAAGCTGGCGTGCCACGTCATAAAACGCCCGCCCGATAGCGCGGCCCGGGTTTCCTTCTCCCATCACGGGCTCCATGAGCAGGCACTGAATGAAGACACCATCCGCCTCGGCTTGTTCGAACGCGCGCGCGAGGGCTTCAAGATCGTCGGGGGCTGCGGTCAGCAGGGATTGGTCTCCCTCGAACGAGGCAAGGTACCGGCGGTAGACCGCAAGCGTGGAGTCCGAGAAGTGAGCAGGCCGGTGAGTGCGACCGTGGAAGCCGCCCTTCAGCGACAGGCCGCGGATCGTACGTCCGGCGTGGCGAGCTCCTGGCTGCGTCATGGACTTGGCGTGGATGTCGGCGATGCGCAGGCCCATGGATACCGATTCCGAGCCGCTGTTCAGGCACACGAAGCGATCGTACGGGCAGCCGGATCGAGTCTGGCCTATGTGGCGTCGAATCGCCGTCATGAAGCGCAGCTGGCTCGGCGATGCCGTCATGATGTTGGCCATCACGAGTGGACGGGAGAGCGCATCCAGGACTTCCGAAGGGCTGTGGCCAAAGCCCATCATCCCGTAGCCGCCCGAATCGTGTACGACCGCCCCCTTGCTGGTCACGATCCAGGGACCCTTGGCCGCGAGCGCGACGTACGGATTGACCGCCTCGGGCGAGTAGAAGTTGAGGAAACCAGCTTGGAGCGTGCTGATTTGATCCGCTTCGTCGGCGGTCAGCAACACAGGCTGCTCGCGCCGCAGGCCCTGCCACCGCACGTGTGCCCGTTCGATGGCGTCCGGCAGTGCGGAGTCCTTTTCCATGAAGCGCAGGAGCTCGACGTCCGAGAGCCCGACCGTCTTGACGGTCCCCCCGCCAAAGCCGCGCATCTCGTGAAGCAGCGACAGCGCCGGGTGCTCGGCGGCTGCAGCCTGCGCGGGTGAGCTGAGCTTTCCACTGTGCATGGATTGTCCGCCGTGAGTACTAGCCTGAGGGAGTACGCGAGTCCAGCCACCCTAGTGCCTCGCCACAGGAATCCTGATCGTTTGGCCCCAGCCCTGGCGCCCTGTGGCGAGGCACTAGGTTTGATCGGGTACACTGCGAGAGCGCCGCAGCAGCACCAATGCCGCCCCCGTTCCGCCGTGGCGTGGCGGGGCGTTTACCACCGCCAGCACGCGTCCGCTCGAGCAACGCGCCAGCGCGTCCAACAGCGCGTCGCGCAGCACCGGCCCGCCCTGCCCGCTGCGCAGGCCGCGGCCGTGAACGATCAGAAGACAGCGCCGGCCACGCGCCCAGGCCGCTGCGATGAACCGCTGCGTCTCGTCCAGAGCTTCACGCTGGTTGAGGCCGTGCAGGTCGAGGGTGGCTTCCGGCTGCAAGGCACCTCCACGCAGCTTGCGCAGGATACGCTTGGAGACCCCGGAGGCAGACATCAGGTACGTTTCGCCGTGTCGCTCGCGTACGACGAGGCTGGCATGGCTTTGTTGCGGGGGCAGTGCGTCGGATCGCGGCCGCTCGGCGCTCGCTACCGCACCGGGGGCGTGCCGTGGCACGATGCGCGTGCCGCGACCGGAAAGCGGGCGTACGTCTTTCATTGCCTGCTCGAATGCGCCGCGCTCCGCGGTTTCGACCTTCTCCGGCCGGATGAGCTTCTTCGACATGGTGCTTGTGCCAGAAGCATAGCGCGATCGTTCATCGGAGTGCTCGGCGCCTGAACGGCTACAGCATGGCGCGACGGTATGGTGGCGGGCCTCCAGTTTGCGTTTCCTCCGGCGAGTGATTACGTTGGCGCGCCCATGATCCCTCGCTACACGCCGCCGGATTTTGCCGAGCTCTGGTCGGCTCGACGCAGGTTCCAAGCCTGGTTCGATGTCGAGCTGGCCGCATGCAGGGCCATGGAGGCTGCGGGCAGCGTCCCTGAAGGCACGGCCGAACGCGTGGTGGGTGTGCGTGACCGGATCGAGCCTTCACGCATCGAGGCGATCGAGGAGACCACGCGGCACGATGTGATCGCGTTTCTGAGCCACATCGAGGAGCTCGCCGGTCCACCCGCGCGCTGGCTGCATCTGGGCATGACCTCGTCCGACGTCTTGGATAGCTCGCTTGCACTGCTCATGCGCGACGCCGCCGATGCCCTCATCGCGCGAATGGACCGGGTGCTCGCGGCGCTTCGCAAGCGGATCGAGGAACATCGCCACACCCTCATGATGGGACGTTCCCATGGCATTCACGCCGAACCCCTCACCATGGGTGTGGTCTTGGCCGGTCATTTCAGCGAGCTGCTGCGCGGCCGGGCGCGGCTGCTCCGCGCGCGGCATGAAATCGCCGTGGGCAAGATCGCCGGCGCAGTGGGCACCTACGCACATCTCAGCCCGGAGCTCGAGCAGCAGGCGCTTTCCGAGTTGGGCCTGCGACCCGAAACCGTGGCCACGCAGGTGGTGTGTCGCGACAGGCACGCTGCCTACTTCGGCTCGCTGGCGCTGGTGGCGGCCAGCATCGAGCGCTTCGCGACCAACGTGCGCCATTGGCAGCGCAGCGAGCTGGCAGAAGCCGAGGAGGCTTTCGGCACAGGTCAGAAGGGCTCGAGCGCCATGCCTCACAAGCGCAATCCGGTGCTGAGCGAGAACCTATGTGGACTGGCGCGAGTCGTGCGATCCGCGGCGGTGCCCGCGCTTGAGAACGTTGCCCTGTGGCACGAGCGGGACATCGCTCACTCGTCCGTGGAGCGCATGATCGGACCGGATGCAACGGCCACGCTGGCCTTCATGCTCGACCGGGTGCGCCGCGTCATCGAGGGGCTGGTCATCTATCCCGAAAGGATGCGGCACAACGTCGACGCGTCGGACGGGTTGTGGGCGAGCGAGGGTATCCTGCTGGCGCTCGTACACAAGGGCCTCGAGCGTCAGCAGGCGTACGAGCTGGTGCAGCGCAATGCGATGAAGGCATTCCGCCGTGCGGGTAGTTTCCGCGACCTGCTACTGCACGACGCCGCCATCGTGCAGCACCTGAGTGCAGATGAGATCGGCGCCCAGTTCAACATCGAGCAGGCGTGCAAGTACGCCGACTCGATCATCGACAGGGCGCTTGGGATCGACAGGGCGCTTGGGATCGACAGGGCGCCTGGGATCGACAGGGCGCCCGGGATCGACAGGGCGCCCGGGATCGACAGGGCGCCTGGGAGGAAGAAGTGAGCGTGGACAGGGCAGTTCTTCGTCGAGGTCTCGGCACAACCCTCGAGCGCACAGACCTTGCCGAGCTGGGGCAGCGCTACCAGGGCAAGGTCCGCGACAACTACAGCACGGCCGGCGGCGAGCGCATCATCGTCGTCAGCGACCGCATTAGCGCTTTTGATCGCGTGCTCGGCACGTTACCGTTCAAGGGCCAGGTCCTCAATCAAGTGGCCGCATGGTGGTTCGAGCAGACCCGAGCGCTGGTGCCCAACCATGTGCTCGAAGTGCCTGATCCGAGCGCGATGGTGGTGCGGGAATGCCGTCCCTTGCAAGTCGAGATGGTGGTCAGGGGCTACCTGACCGGGGTGTCCGACACCAGCATTTGGACAGCCTACGAAAAGGGAGAGCGGGAGTTTTGCGGTCACCGTCTCCCCGATGGCTTGATCAAGCATCAGAGGCTGCCTGAACCGCTGCTCACGCCTACAACCAAGGCCGCTCATGGCGCACACGATCGCAACGTGTCGCGTGAGGAGATCGTTGGGAGCGGGACTGTCAGCGCCCGGGATTTCGATCGCGCTGCGGCCTACTCGCTGGCGCTCTTCGCGCACGGCCAAAGCGTGTGTCGCGAGCGCGGGCTAATCCTCGTGGATACAAAGTACGAATTCGGATACAGCCCCGAGGGAGAACTGCTGGTTATCGACGAGATCCACACACCGGATTCGTCTCGGTATTGGTTCGCCGACAGCTACGAGCAGCGCTGTGCTGCGGGACAGGACCCGGAGTCCTTCGACAAGGAATACGTACGCCGCTGGCTTGCTGCCCGCGGCTTTCGTGGGGAAGGCCATGTCCCGGAGATACCGGGCGACGTCCGCATCGAGGCGGCTCATCGCTACATCGAGGCCTGCGATGCTATTCGTGGGGCCGTCTTCACGCCCGATTTGGAGCCGCCGCTCGAGCGATTGCGATCGAACCTCCGCCCCTGGTTCGGTGGATCACCGTGAGAGCTCGGGTCCTTGTCACGCTGCGCAAGGATGTGCTCGATCCCCAGGGAAGCGCTGTGTGTCGGGCGCTGCAGGCTCTCGGTTTCGAAGGGGTGAGGGACGTGCGGGTGGGCAAGCTGGTGGAGCTTGACTTGGAGCCGGCCGCCGCCAGCGCGCAGCAGCTCAGGGACATGTGCGAGAAGCTGCTCGCCAACCCGGTCATCGAGGACTTTCGCTTCGAAGTTGACACGAAGTAAGGGCCGGCGGGAGAATAGCTCGTGCATTTCGGCGAGGTCTGGGCGCCGCTGGCGAGGCGCGACGCAGGATGGCCGGCGCTGGTCAGAACCGGCGAAATGGATGAGTTAATCTCCCGCGGGCCGTAAGATCGACGCTCGATGCTGCGCTGGGTTCTAGCCGTTCTGGCTGCAGGTCTATGCGTGGCGGGGATTTACTGGAAACTCGAGCGCCCTTTCAAGGCGAAGCCGCGCGCCCTCGGCTTGGAGCAGCTCGGAGAGGTGCTCGCGACGCGCCGATCCACGCAGGTGCGGCTCGAGGCCGCCACGGAACCAAGCTCGCTGCTGTTCCCCACAGGGTTGCGCCGCCCTGCTTTCGCCAACTGCTCGCCCGGCGAGGCTTTTCGCCTGCGGGAAATGCAGTGGCAACACATGGACGAGCTCGTGGGGTGCGTGGTTGTCCTGCCAGCGGACTTGGCGACCGACAAGTACGTGCTGCGACGCCAACTCCGGCGAGACCAGGAGCCGCGCGGCCTTCCGGGAGACACCGAAGCGCGCAGCCGCCGCACTACTGGCGGGCGTCGAGCCGCGTCTGGCCGGCAGACGGGGTCGGGCAGCGAGGAGGTCCGCTATCTGATACCGTTGCGCCACACACAGGCTCGGTTGTGGGTTCTGTCACCCCCGCTTGTCCCCCGGAGTCCAGAGGAACGACGCTGGCTGGCGAGCGACCGTCACGAAGGGCGCTTGCTGCGCATGCGTGAGCTCGAGACCAACATGCCAGCGTGGTTCCGACTGGCGGAGCTGCAGGACTCGTTCAAGGAGCATCGAGGCAGTGCAGTGCCCAAGGACGCAACGCTGGTAGCTGCTCAAGTCGGGGCGGATGCGGCCCAGGCCGTTCGAGGCCGCTCCTACGTCCCGGTCAGGGGGGCCGGCGGTCGCCTATTCGTAGAGCAGCCCGTCGGCGCGAGCGGCACACTGCCCCCCGTGCTCGAAGGCAAGCTGACCCCTACGACCGGCGACACGGCTTTGGAGCTTGCTCGCGCCATGGGCCAGAACGACACGGACGTGGTGGGGATCTTGCGTATCGCCCGGCCCGAACGCCGATCACCGCGCCAGCTGGCTGCAGTGTTGACGTTGGCAGCGGCCGTCCTGTGTTTCGTGTGGGTGATGCGGCGTGCCCAGCGCGCTCGGTAGCACTACCGGCTTCTCGCTGCGGTAGGGGCCTTTGGCAACAACAACCTGTGCAGATGGCACAGGACCGGGCTTCGCTGCCAGGGTTCGATGACGGCGCCTCCCAAGCGCCCGCCAAAGGGCAACTGGTCGAGGCAGGCCAGGTTCGCCGAAAACTGGCCAGGTTTGCAGGCGGCGTGGTACCAGGGTGCCAATGCGTGCAGAGCCTTCACTGCCTTTTCAGCACGAGCAACGCGTCTTTCCGACCATGCGGGAGACCATCATCCTCGTGGCGTACCTGCTGATTGCCGGCGCTGGGGCAGCTACCGTACTGGTTCCAGCGCTCGGGCAGGATGTGCCTTCGTTCGAAGCCGCGACGCAAGCCCCAGGCGTCGACACGGCCAAGCCCGCTCCCAAACCCGCCGCCAGCAGGCGGCTGCAGCAGCCTGCCGGCGGGCTCAAAGCGCAGCCGGCGAAGCCGTAGGAAACCATAGCGAGGATGGTCTTGCCCCGACGAACCTCTTGGACGCGACAGAAACCCGAGGCCGAGCAAAGAGGCCGGCTTTGCAGCGTGGTCCGTGGCGTTCGAGACCCGGCGGGGAGCAAGAATTCCTGCTGGGTTGATCACGTATTTATAAAAAAATCCGATAAATCCGAAATTCGGGGTCCGATCGGGGACGAGGCCGGGCTCCAGGCTACTGCTTTTGCGTTCATGCGTCTTGTCTACCAAAATGTAGTGTACGTGAGAAGTCGCTCCTCCCTCATGCTCGTTTGCGCGGCATGGCTGGCATTCCTCCAGTCGGAATCGGTACAAGCCTGGGCAGGCCATCCGCTGTGTGCCCTCAATCCCGACGTGCGCGACTCCCTGGTGGGACCTCCGGTCGATTGCGGTCCACGTAGCTCGTTTGCAAGCGTGCCATGGACCCATCCGATAACCATGGCCGAGGGCCGGCGCGCGCTCCTGCACGCGCGTGAGCTGATCGATGCGGGACGCTTGCCCGACGGCATCTTGCAGCTGAGGGTCGTCGAGCACGCCGTGCCGGTAATTGCGGACCGGGTCGCGCTCATGCAAGCGGACGTGTTCATGGCCCTGCAGCGATTCGAGCAGGCACTCAAGCAGTATGAGCGAGCGGCCGCCAGCATGGATCGCGCGGTGGCCGCCAAGGCTCGTGTGGGGCGGGTGCGGGCGCTGCTCGCTACCGACCGGCTCGGCGCGGAAACGGCGCTCACACAACTGCTGGACACGTATCCTGGGCTGCCCGAGCGGCTGGTCCTGCTTTGGGAGCAGGCACAGCATCGGCAGCGACGCGGCAGGCTCAGCGGCGCGGGTGCGCTCTATCGGCATATCGACGAGCATTTTCCCTGGACGGAGGTCGCTGTACAGGCGCGGCACAAGCTCAAGGAGCTGCGCAAGCGGCGGGTTTGGGTGCGTCGCTTTTCGCCGCAAGAGCTGACGCGGCGGGCTCGACGCCTGGTGCGCATGGGAAGCGCGAAGCAAGGCCAGCACGCGGTCGACAAGCTCCTTGACCACCCCTCGGCTCAGGTGCGAGCCGAAGGGCACTTGCTGCGCGCGCGCATCGCGCGGGTGCAGGGCCGCTGGGAGGATGTTCGAGCGGCGGCCCAGCGAGCGCGCACCCTCGGTGCAGATGCGGCCGCAGTGGGCCGGTTGCTCAGACCGGCTGGCTCACCTGTCGCACAGCGGATCGACGAGAACCAGGCGGCGCGCGACGCTCGGGCGCGTATCCACGCCATTCGGGGCAACAAAGCCTACCACCGGCTCAGCAACTTCCAGCTGCGCAGAGCACTGCCGCTGGCGGTAGAGGGTCGACTTGCAAGCACGGCCGATCGGTTGCTCGACGCCATGCAGCGCCGCAGCACCTTGCCAGCCAGGTACCGGTTTGATGCGGCGATGTCGGCGATCGGCGTCGCATCGGACGAGCGTGTCGCCGGCCTTCTGCGTACCCTTTTCGATGTTCGGCGCTACGCAGTGGCTGCTCGCTATCACTACGGCCGCGCGATGGAGCGTCTGGGGCGCTTCGGGGAGGCGGAAGCCGAGTACTTTCGCGTACGCGAGTACGACGAAAGCGCGACGCGCTACTACGCGCTGTGGGCGGAGCAGCGGCTATGGGCGCTTGAGAACCGGCGCTCCATGGCGTGCACCCCGGACCTGAAATGGGGTGAGGACGCGCCGGCACCCGCGGACGGTGATGCCGCCGAACCGCAGGAGTTGGTGGATGCGGACTCGCCGGTCTACACACGGCAGGCCACCGCGGGTGACACCGAGTTCATCATGCAACAGCTGAGCCGTCACCTCGATCGGGACCGGCCGCGCGGGCAGGCGGGGAGACTATCTCCCGACGTGCCAAGCGAGGAGGCGAGCGTTGCGCCGGCCGACACGCAACGGCTCATCGAGCTGATGAAGCCCGTGGTGGAAGCGCACGCCGAGGGCTACCCCTGGCTGGTGCGAGCGCTGCAGCTGGTCGAGCTGGACGAGCATGAAGCTGCGGCCGACGAGCTCAACGAGGTGTACTTGGCCTGGCGTGAGGCGCGCGGTGCACCCCGCCTGCGCTCGGGGCTCGACGCCCTGTATCGAGGGGAGGCACCGCCACCGCGTGCGGCAGACAAGGCGATCCGGAAGCTGCGGGCAGACCTTGCGCCCGCGGCTCGTGCCAGCTTGTCCAAGGCGGCTCAGCTGCTGGGCGATCCAGGCGTGTCCGCGCGCTTTGCCGGCTGGGGTCGAGTTGTCGAGCGACCTCGCGCATACGCCGAGCGCGTAGAGACGGCCGCGCGCAAGTACGATCTCGATCCCAACCTGCTGTTTGCGGTGATGCGAGTGGAGAGCATCTACAATCGTCGGATCGTATCCACGGCAGGTGCCGTGGGCTTGATGCAGATCATGCCTCGCACGGGACGATTGATCGCCGAACGTTTGGGGCGAGAGAACTTCAAGACCACCGACCTGCTCGATCCAGATACGAATCTAGAGTTCGCGGCCTGGTATCTCGCCTCGCTTCTTACACGTTTCGACAGCAGCCTGCCCCTGGCGGTCGCTGCCTACAACGGTGGCCCCCACAACGTCCGCACCTGGCTTCGAGAGCACGGCGACCGTATGCCCCTGGACGTTTTTCTGGAGCACATACCTTTCTCTCAAACCCATCGCTACGTGCGCAGGGTGCTGACCCACTACGCCGCCTACCGCGCCCAGCAGGGGCTGCCGATGACACCGATCGAAACCCAGCTGCCGCCGCTTCAGCCCGACACCGTCGTATCGTTCTGAGTCTTGGGCATCGGGTCAAAATAACATTGCCAGGTCGGCTTTGAGGCGCCCGGCCAGCAAGGCGCGCTGTCGCGCGAATACTCCCTGTATTCGAAGGCGGCGCAACACCGCTGGACGGGATGGATCGAAATCGAAGTGGCGATGTTATTTTGACCCGACGCCTTAGGGCTCACATCATTTCG
>JAKSBK010000112.1 GCA_022361155.1 Pseudomonadota bacterium | reverse complement strand
GGGCTGGAGCTCAAGAAGCCAAAGAAGGGTTCTCATTGGAAGTTCGTCGACACCTCGGGCAAGGCCTACACGGTGCCAGCACACAATGGACTGAAGCAAGAGATCGACGATGTCTATGTGGCGGGCCTTTGCGCATGTTTCGGGCTGGACGAATCGGAATTCCGCAAGCACCTGTGATCAGATCCGCATGCGCGATTCAGGGACGGACCTAGCTTCCGCTTCTTCACAAGATCGCATTCGATCGCTTGCGTCCTCAAGCGCTGTCGCTGCTCGTCAGCCGCCGAGATCCGAGCCCCCGCCGGCCTCGCCGCTACTCGAAGACGCTGTCCAGGCTCGGTGCCGTGAGCACGCGCTCGGCCCAGGTGTCGAGTTGCTCTACGGTCGCGCTGGCGAGCCGATCCTGCACGCTCTGCGGGAGCTCGCCAAAGCGCAACTGCAACAGACGAGCCACAAGCTCCGCCTTGCCCTCGGCATGGCCTCGGCCCTACCTTCGGCCTTGCCCTCGGCCTTGCCCTCGGCCCTACCCTCGGCCTTGCCTTGTTCGCGAATGCGTTGCGCTGCAGTCATGTATACCTCGCGGGCCTCGTCCCCGAGCTCCTCGACTACGAAGGTCTCGACCAGCTCGGGTGAAGCATCGGCTTCCTCCAGAACATACCGCAGAACCGTGCCGTCCTCGAGCTTGTCGTTTGTGGCGCGCAGGAGAGCCTCGTCGAGGCAGCCGCGGATCCTATTCACGTCATAGCGGCCAGGGTTGCGCTCATCTCTTTGATGCCGATGGCCTCCACGCGGCTGCCGAGGGGATAGCGCTCCTCACCGGAGTACAGCACGAAGGACCTATGGGGCTTGATGTCCGCGCAGGCAAGGTGGAATCCTTTGCTTAGGCGGGGCGTGAGGCCGTGTTTGATCTCGATGGTCCAGCGCTTTCGGCTGGCGAGCTCTAAAACAAGGTCGATCTCGGCGCCGGCTGCGGTGCGGTAGAAGGCGCACCGCGTTCGGGGTGGGGCACTGGACAACAAGTTTTCGATGACGAATCCCTCCCAGCTTGCCCCGATGACCGGGTGGCCGGCCAGGTCCTGGTGCCCGACAATGCCGAGCAAGGCATGCAGCATACCGCTATCGCGCACATAGACTTTGGGTGACTTGACGAGACGCTTGCCTGTGTTGGCATGAAAGGGCGGCAAGCGCCGAACGAGCAACAGGTCGGCCAGCAGATCGATGTAGCGCGTCACGGTCGGTGCGCTCAGCGACAGGCTCGCGGCCAAGCGCGAGGCGTTGAGCAGCGTGCCCTGTCCATGCGCCAGCATGGTCCACAGTCGCTCCAAGGTTTGCGCGGGAATGCGCGGTCCGAGCTGGGGCACATCGCGCTCCAAATAGGTACGGACGAAATCGGTACGGATGGCCAGACTTTCTCGATCGCTGCGGGCCAGAAAGGCGTCGGGGAAGCCACCTCGCAGCCAAAGGCGCCTTCGGGCGTTTTCGTCCGGCGCCGCTTCCAAAACGTCGAACGGGCCCAGATCGACGTAGGCGATTCGCCCTGCCAGGCTTTCGCCGGATTGGCGCAGTAGGTCGATCGACGCCGAACCCAGGATGAGGAAACGCCCGTGACGTCGACCACGACGCCTGCCCTGATCGATCAGACCGCGCAGCTCGCGAAACAGTTCCGGCGCACGGTGGATCTCATCCAGGATCACGAGCCGGTCTTCGTACGGGCGCAAGAAAAGCGCCGCATCGGTCAGCTTGTTGCGGTCCGCAGTGCTCTCGAGATCGAGATACAGCGCGTTGTGGTGATCGGCGATCTCGATGGCCAACGTCGTCTTTCCAACCTGGCGGGGACCGATCAGCGCCACAGCGGCTTGACGGCCGAGCGCCGCTTGGACCGTCCTGAAGGCACGGCGAGGTATCATCCTTGTATTTTGAATACATGCAATTCAATTTGCAAGGAAACACCCGGAACAGCTTCCGGCCGCAAGTCGGGTCCAAACAGCTTGTCACCTCAGCACCGCCCGCCGAAGCACCAGCAGCACCAGTACCACGGACCACGAGTTCGGTCCGGGTTCCGGAGCTGGCCCCAGGCCCGGCGAGGACCGGCTGTGTCCATGTCGAGTCCCGCCGTGGCTCAGCGGGCTGTCAAGACCGACGTGCAGGATGCCGGATTGCATATATATGCATTCATGGTATGTGTCTAGGCATGCGAACCACGCTGGACCTGGATGATGCTCTGCTGGCCGAAGCGCGACGGAGGGCCGGCGAGCAAGGCACCACGCTTACGGCGGTAATCGAGCAAGCGCTGGCAGCCGCGTTCGCTCCGCCTGTGCGAACGGGCAAGCCGTTTCGGCTCGCTTGGAGGCCCCGCCGAGGACGCTTTCTGGGAGGGGTCGACATCGCGGACCGGGACGCGCTCTACGAGACCATGGAAGGACGACGATGAAGGCGGTTGACACCAATGTTCTTGTGTACGCCGATCGACGAGAAATGCCGTTGCACACCGTCGCCCTCGCGCGGCTCCGAGCTCTGGCCGAGGGGCACGAGGCGTGGGCGCTTCCGATCTTCTGTGTGGGCGAGTTCGTGCGCGTCGTGTCGCATGCGCGCCTCTTCGACCCCCCCACGCCTGCCCCACAGGCCCTCAAACAGATAGGCGCTCTGCTTGCCAGCCCCTCGGTTCGTCTCCTGAGTCCCGGTAACCGCTTCGTCCCACTCCTGGAGCAGACCATCAAAGAGAGTGGGGCGAGCGGCAATCTCGTCTACGACGCTCAGATCGCCGCACTTTGCCTCGAACACGGGGCCCGCACACTGGTCACCAACGATCGCGATTTCAATCGCTTTTCGAGCTTGCGGATCGAGACCCTGGATGGCGAGGGGTAGGCAGAACCCGTAGAATCCAGCGCAAGAGCAGGTGACCGACAAAACTCAACCTCGAAACCACGACCGACCAGGAGCGTGCCATGGTGCCCGTAGAGGAGGACACCCTGTTTGAGGCCGAGCCCGTTGGGCGTTCGAGCGACGGGCTGACCGCCACCGACCACGACCGTTTGCTGTACCGCGAGTCGTAAGGGCTGTATTCGTAGACACCGCCGGCTGGATGATGCTCGCAGATGCAGCCGATGCGGGACATCGCCATGCGGAAGCCACGCCCATCCGTTTCGGCTCACGGCGCGATGTGCACGACGTAGGGCATGCGGGCAAGCGCCGCCCCGGTTTGTGCGCCGCGCAACACGAGCGCGAGCTCGAGCGCAGCGCGTAGCTCTCTCGGCACGAGCTCGGAGGCGAGGCCGGGCGCGCCGCGCGCCGCGGGCGCTTGTCCAGAGGCCGGCGCAGCTTGGACCCGCGCTGCCCACTGCCCGAGCAAATGGTCCGTTAGGTTCAGCTTGCGCTCGGGAAGCACGACGACCGGCGCGTCGGCCGCCAGTCCAGTCAGTTGCCTGGCGCGCGCCAGCGCCGAGGCGAAACCTCCGAGCCGATCTACCAGACCTTGCGCCAGCGCGGCCTTGCCCGACCAGACGCGACCGCGCGCGAGCGCGTCGATTTCGTCTCGGGTCCGCTTGCGGCCCTTGGCCACTCGCTCGAGGAAGCGCTCGTAGTAGAGTCGCACCTGTGCGCTGAGCGCCGCCCGTTCATCCGGCGTGAAGGGTCTGTAGAGGGATTGAGCGCCGGCGCGCCGCCCACGACGCATGTGCTCGACCCCGATGCCGAGCCGGCCGGCGAGCTCGGCCACGTCGACTTTGCCGTAGAAGATGCCGATCGAGCCTGTCACGCTAGCGGGATCCGCCCAGATCTCATCGGCTGCGGAGGCCACGTAGTAGCCACCGCTGGCGGCGAGTGCGCCCATCGAGGCGATCAGCGGCTTGCGCTTGCGGGCTCTGCGAATCGCGCGCCAAATCTGATCGGACGCCAGCACGGCACCACCGGGCGAATCCACGCGCAAGACGATCGCCGCCACGCCGGCATCGGCTGCGAGGGCTTCGAGTGTTTGCGCTACCGTGCGGCCGCCGGTGACGTGAATGTCAACCAAAGGCACGTCCCGGTTCTCGCCGTCCGCGATGGAATGGTCCACGACCACGACGGCGACCCGCCGCGCGAAGCGGCGCGCTGCACCGTCCCTGGCGGGCAGCTTGGCCAGCAGCGGCAGCTCGCCCAGGAACTTCTTCAGCGGCTCGTTCAGGGCGAGCTCGTCGAGCTCGTGCGCCACGAGCCGGCGCTGCCTCGCGGCCGTCGCGAGGTACGGCCCTTCGTCGATCAGCGCCCGCACCGCCGCTTCGCTGCGCCTTAGATTCTGCGACAGGTCTCGCACCAGCATGCCATACAGGTCGTCGAGCAGCGCTTGGCTCTGTTCGCGCGCCGGCTCGGACAGCCGGGAGCTCATGAGCTGTTCGGGCGCTGCCTTGTACTTGCCGATGCGCACGAAGTCCGCACGCACGCCGAGCTTGCGAAGCATGTCGCCGAGCAACAAGACCTTCAGGGAGGGCCCGAGCAAACGCACGCCCCCCGCCGGGTCCAGCGCCACGTGGGTGGCGCCGGCGCAGGCATAGTATTCGCTGCCGGAAGCCAGCTCGAGGTGGCAGACCACGGGTTTGCCAGCCTTACGCAGCGCCTCGATCTGTAATCGCAGCTCCTGCGCGTACGCGAGGCCGAGATCCGTTCCGCGCATCCGCAGCAACACGCCGGCAACGCGCTCGTCGTGCAGCGCGCGGTCCAGTTGCAGCGCGATCGCAATCAGACGCCGCGGACCAACGCTACCCGCGATCTCGATGTTGAGCGCCACGTTGCGGCCGGGAATCCCCGCGCGGGCGCTGCCCTCGAGACGCAAAGCGACCAGCGCCGCGCGTACGCGCCTGTCCTGTGCGTCTCCTGCCAGCGCTGCACCCGCCGAACTGCTGCCCCAGTTGACCGTCAGCCCTGCGAGTGCACGTACGGTGGTTCCAGAGGAACCTATCCGCTCTGCCTCCAGCGCGAGCGAAGCCGCACCCACCCAGGGAACCCGCAGCTGGGTTGCCAGACGCGCGCCGGCGTTGGCCGAACGATCCAGCGCCAGCGCGAGGTCAAACGCCAGGGGACCCATGCCAAGAGGGTGGAGTGTGACGGAACCCACCAGCGATGGACCCAGGTCGAGCTGGTAGCCTGCGCCGCCGCGCGATACCAGCAAGTCGCGTCCAGCAAGCGAAAAACCCAAGGCCGCTGCCGGCTGCCAGGCCAGCCCCAAATCCAGACTCGTGAGCCCATCCACCCTCGGGTCGGGGGACGCGAGCCAATGCAGGCTCCCTCCAAAGGCAAGCCGTGCAGACTGGGCGAACGCAAGCGTCCAGGACAGCATCCGATGCGGGATCCCGAACGCGCCCGTGGCGGGTCTCACGTCTTGCAGCGACAGGCCCGAGGCAACACCGAACGCAAGCGGGCTCGCTGCGAAGAAGGCGTCGCCACCCGCCGGCCACCCCGGATCGCTGGATCGGGCGTGCAGGTACGCGAGGCTGTAGGAGGGCAGCTGCGCGAGCGATGCGGGGTTGACATCCATGGCCATGGCGTCGTCTCGCAAAGCCAGCACGCCGGGCGGCGTCCAGACCGGATCGGTTGGCCGGTGAAACTGCGCCAAGGCGATGGACGCGACGCAACAGACGGCGCATGCCTCACAAGCTGCAAGCAGCGCGAAAACCCCGAAAGCGATCCTCATCACCGTGGCAACCCGGACCGAGACAGGGCGGGACCCCGTTGCACCGCATCGCCGTTGGCTCTCTGTGCTCGCCTCACGATCTCCGCTTCGACTACTTGATTTCGTTTTCGTCGACCCAAAGCTGCAGCGATCCGATCGCGACCTTCGCGCGGCCCTTGGCCGCAAGACCAACTATCCGGCCCTGAGCTCGCAGTCGCTTGACATAGACTCGGGCACCCAGCTGAAGGGCCTGTACCGCTGCAGCCGGCCGTTCGCTATCGGGCGCGGCGTGAACGATCTCACCCGGATCGAGGTCACCACCCAGCGCGACTCTGCGCGCCACTGCGTCCAGCCTCTCGCCCGCCTGCCGAACGGAGGCAGCGGACCGGGCCTCGCGCCGAAGCTCGCTGCGCGCCTGATCGATGCTGCGACGAGCCGCCTGCAGTTCTTCCATCAGGCGTTGAGCCTCCGCGGTCAGCCCGGCACGACTTTGGGCTTTCACCCGCGCCAGGCGTTGCTCGAGGTCGACCCGCATCATTTCGAGCTCGCCTTTGTGGCGTGCGGCTTCGGAACGCTCCCGGCGCGCGAGGTCGGTCTGCTCGGTGAGTCTGCGAACCAGCTGGTCGAACTGCTTGGACTGCTCCGGCAGCAGGCGTCGCGCGTCTTCGATCACCTGCGCCGGAATACCGAAGCGCGCAGCCACTGCGAGGGCACTGGATGCGCCGGGTACGTCGAGCAGCAGCTCGAAGGTGGGAGTCATCTGGGCAACGTCAAACCCGACGGACGCGTTGCGCACACGCTCTGCCTTCAGGGCCATGGCCTTGAGCGCCTCGTAGTGCGTCGTGACGGCGCTGGCAGCCCGGACATCGCACAAGCGGTTGACCACCGCGCACGCGAGGGCCGCGCCTTCCTGAGGGTCGGTGCTGCCAGCCAGCTCGTCCAACAGGACGAGGCTGCTCTGGTCTGCCTGCTCCATGATCAGCGACAGGTTCTTGATGTGGGCCGAGAAGCTCGAGAGGTTCTTGAGCGTGGACTGCTCGTCTCCGACATCGGTCAACACGCTGTCGAAGTAGCCGCACACGCTGTTCGGTCCGGCCGGCAGCGGCAACCCGGCGCGCACCATCAGTGCCGAGAGCCCCAGGGTCTTGAGCGCCACGGTCTTGCCACCCGCGTTCGGCCCGGAGATCACAAGCGAGCGCCCCGTCTCGGCCGCCAGATCCATGGCCACCACTGCGCCCCCCTCGAGCAGGAGCAAAGGACTTCGTGCGGCATCCAGGCGCATCCGCGCGTCAGCCACGAGCTGGGGCGGATGCGCCTGCAGATCCCGGCCCAGGACGGCCGAAGCGCTCCGCAGATCCGCATGCGCCAGGGCCTCGCAGACGCTACCGAGCGAGTGCACCTGCTCCCGAACCCGATCCGACAACTCGGCGAGTATCCGGGTTTCCTCGCAACGCAGTTCCCCCTCGGCTATCTTCAGGCGGTTGGCCTGCGGCACGATGGACCTGGGCTCGATGAACACCGTGGCGCCGCTGCTGCTTGTCGCGTGCACGATCCCGGGTAACCTGTCGTGCGCATCCCTTCGCACAGGCACCACGTACCGGCCTTCGCGCACGGTGTGGAAGCTGTCCTGAAGCAGGGCCGTGTGCTGGCGCACCAACTCATCGAGTCGGCCCACGATGCGTGCTCTGAGATTGCCGACCTCCCGGCGCAGATCGCGCAGCGCCGGGCTCGCCTGGTCCCTGAGCATGCCGTCGCTCTCGAGTGCGAAGGCGAGCTCACGCTCCAGCTCGCGCAGCGCAGGATCGTAGCTGCACGCGGCCCGCAACCGGGGCACGCGCGCCCCGCGTTCCCGCAAGAACTGGTCGAGCACCCGACCGCCCCTCAATGCTTGCAGCACATCGCAAAGCGCGTGACCATCCAGCATTCCGAAGCGCCGCAGCCTTTGCAGGTGGGGTTTTGCGTCCCGAAGGTCATCGAGCGGCAGGGGTTCGCCACCAGCGGGCAGCTGCATGGCCTCGGCGGTTTCCTCCTGGGCAATCCGAGTAGCCTCGAAGCCCTGCGCGAACTCGAGACGCAACGCGCTTGCGGTCGGCCCCCGGCGTCGGTCCGCTACCGCTCGCTCGATCCGCCCCCATTCCAGGTCCTGCCTGGTTTTGGCCGAGATCGCGCGCGCAGCGGTGCCCATGTGGGTGGCAGGCTATCCAACCACCCTGCTGCGTCAACCCTACATGAAGCTATCCGGCGCCTTGCGGCCGCCCAGAGGCTATCTTGCCTCTTTTTGCTCCGGCCTGGCCAACCCGTGCGCCGGCTTGTCGGCTCGCAGCGCCCCATCGCGGGTGGGATGCGCCAGCCTCAGCTCAACGGTCATCGGCTCGGTGGGCGTGACCGACTTGGTCACGGCGCCCCCGCCTTGACGGTGCGCCGTCAGCGTCACGGGCTTCCCCTTCGGCGTTTGGAACGCGCAGGGCATGCTCTCACAGACCTCACCGCGCCCGGTCACGCTGATCCTGGCGCCGGCTGGTCGGGTCCGCACCCGTATCTGCACCAACCCGGCCGATCCCGATTCCCCCGCGGAGCCGGCAGGCGCGCCAGCATGGTTGCCGCCCATGGGCTCGGTCGTGTCCGGATCGGTTTGCATGCCGGCCAAGACCGCTGCAGCCGCTAGACCTGCTACGGCGAGCCCTGCCGCAGCGGCTCGCAACCCGGAACGCGACGTGGGTGCACTGGGCGCCCGCGCCACGCTGGCGCCAGCCTCCGGAGCGACTGCGGTCGCCGCCATCCCGGCAGCGGCAGACACACCGGTAGCGCGCTCGAAATTCACCGGCCCGCCGGGCATCGTCTTGGCCCATGCCCCATCCCCCCACTCCGGCGCCTGAGCCAGCTGATGACCCATCTCGTGCATGGTCTGGAAGCGCTCGTCCGGGTTTTTGGCGAGCGCCTTGCAAACCACTGACCGTAGCTGCTCACTGATCCGAAGCTCCGGGTTGACCAGCTCCAGGGGCGAAACGTCGCCGTGCAGGTGCTGAGTGAGCACGCCGAAGAAGTCGTCGCCTTGAAAAGGCGTCTGACCGGCTAGCAGCTCGTACAGGATCACACCGAGCGCGTAGACATCCACGCGCTGGTCCAGCTGGCTACCCGCCGCCTGTTCGGGCGACATGTATTCGGGAGTTCCGAACATCAAACTGGTCCTGGTGAGCCTGCGTTTCCCGTTCGCTCCCCCGAAGTCGGTCATCTTGGCGATACCGAAATCCACGATCTTCACGAAGTCGGGCAGCTGGTCGCGACGCGCAAGAAACACGTTCTCCGGCTTCATGTCCCGATGGACGATACCCTTGGCGTGCGCGGCTCCGAGCGCGCCGCAGCACTGGGCCACGATGCGCACCGCCCGCGCGGGAGCCAAGCTGGCTTCGCGGGTGAGGACATCGGCCAGATCTTCACCGTCGAGAAGCTCCATCACGAAGTAGATCTCCCCGCCAGGTGTTTCTCCGAAGTCGGAGACGTCCACGATGTGGGCGTGCCCGATCTTGGAAGCGCTCTTGGCCTCCCGCCGGAAACGCTCCACCAGCTCCGAACGGCTCGATAGCTCCGCGCGTAACACCTTGAGCGCCACGCGCTTGTCGATCATCACGTGCTCGGCCTCGTAGACGAATCCCATGCCGCCTTCGCCGATCCTCCGCAGTACCTTGTAGCGGTCGGACAACGTGACGCCGATCAAGTGATCGTGCGGGTTCTCCAGAGCCGCAGGCACCATGGACGGGGTGATGAGCCGACCTCCGTCGTTGGCACAGAAGTCACCGTATTCGAACTCGCTCTGGCAGCTAGGACAGACCTTCATGGGTGAGCCGCCCCGCGCCCGATCTTTAGTACGGTGGTAGCCGGGGAACTTGGGGGGTGAGACCGGACACCTGCTTTCTTTCGTGACTTCAGGCCCTTACAGAGCCGAGCGATTGCGCGCTCCCCTGCCCCTGAGCTAGCCTGGCCGTGTGACCGGCTGCATCCGCGTCCTCGACCGCGCGCTGGCGGACCAGATCGCGGCAGGTGAAGTCGTGGAACGTCCGGCCAGCGTAGTGAAGGAGCTGGTCGAAAACGCGCTCGACGCCGGTGCCGGCAATGTGACCGTTGAATGCGAGGGCGGGGGTGTGGTTCTCGTGCGCGTGACCGACGATGGTGTGGGCATGTCGAGCAGCGACGCCGAGCTGTGTGTTCAACGACACGCCACGAGCAAACTGGCCAGCAAGGAGGAGCTCGGTGCGATCCGGACCTTGGGATTCCGGGGCGAGGCGCTGCCCTCCATCGCATCGGTTTGCCGCTTCACGCTCAGGTCGCGCACCAAAAGCGCAGTCGCGGGCACCGAAGTGCGCATCGATGGCGGCGACCCGCCTAGCGTGCGCGAGGCCGGCTGCGCGCCAGGTACCTCGGTCGAGGTCCGCGATCTGTTCTACAACGTCCCTGCTCGACGCAAGTTCCTCAAGAAAAAGGGCACGGAATCGGCGCACATCACCGACGTGTGCCTGCGCGTCGCGCTTGGCTTTCCGAAAATGCGGTTGGTGCTCTTGCGGGATGGCAGGCGCGTGCTGGAGCTGTTGCCGGACCACGACATGTTCGCGCGAGCCGCCCGTGTTCTGGCCGAAACCGACCTCAGTTCCATTGCGTGGGAGCGCGAAGGGATCAAGCTGTCGGCAGCCCTGGGCCCCCCCGAGCGCGCCCGCAGCGGCGCCGCCGGGCTGTACCTGCTGGTCAACCAGCGTCCCGTGCGCAGCCCCGCGCTGGCGCGTGCCGTGGCGTTCGCGTACGGGAGTGTGCTGCCACGCGGACGTTACCCCGCCGGCGTCGTGCAGCTCGAGCTCGACCCGCACGACATAGATGTCAACGTGCATCCGCAGAAGGCCGAGGTGCGCTTCGCTCGAGCGCAAGCCGTGCTCGAAGCCATCACGCGTGGACTCGCCAAGGAGCTTGGCACCCAGCCCTGGAGCGGACCGAGTTTCCGCTCGCCCGACTACTGGAGCGGACGCCTCGCGTCGCGCAAGCACGACGCTTCGCAGCCGGCCTCCGCGTCTCGGGCGCCCGGCCTACGCTGGGACGACCGCAAGGATCCCCGGTCCGGGCCGGACCGCGCAGCCAACGGCGAGCCCGCACGCGTCGGACCCAGCTCTTTCGAGCCAAGCCCTGGCGAGCCAGGACCTGGCGAACCAAGCCCTGGCAAACCAAGCCCTGGCAAACCAAGCCCTGGCGAACCAGGACCTGGCGAACCAGGACCTGCAGCGGCTGGCGCCACCGGTATCCCCGACCAACCCGATCCTTGGGGGCTTTTTCCCGGTTATCCGGGACGCGAGGCAGCGCCCCAACCGAGCGCGGTTCGCTCCCCCAGTGCCGGTTCGCTGTTGCCCGAGCCCGGACTGTTCGGCTCCCTGCGGGCGGTAGGACAGGTGCGCCGCATGTTCATCCTTTGCGAGGGCAGGCATGCGCTCTACATCTTGGACCAGCATGCGGCCGATGAGCGCGTGCGCTTCCACAGCATCAAGAACGACTACCAGCAACGAAGCGTGAAGCGCCAGCAGCTGCTCTTTCCCGAGCGAATCGAGTGTCTCGCGACGCACATCCAGCTGGTCGATGAGCAGCCCGAGGCTTTGGAGCGCATGGGACTCGAATGCAGTGTGATCGGGGCAACCACCGTGGCAGTGCGCTCGGTGCCGGCGCTGATGGGTCGCGTCTCGCCCGCGCGCCTGGTACGCGACGTGCTGGACCAGCTCGCGCGCAGCGGGGAGCGGGCCTTCTCCGATTCTGTGGACAAGGCGCTCGCGACCATGGCGTGTCATGGTGCCATCCGCGGTGGCGACAGCCTGTCGCGGCAGGAATGTCAGGCCCTGCTCGCCAACCTCGACCAGGTGGACGACTTCGCCGGCTATTGTCCGCATGGCCGGCCCATCGTGTTCAAGATCGCTTTCGATGAGCTCGAGCACCGCCTTGGTCGCTAGGGGTCCGACACGATCCAGACTGCTTGCGCTGGTGGGCGCGACAGCCACAGGAAAGACCGCCGCGGCCGTTCGTATTTGCCGGCGCTTGAACGGGGAGATCGTTGGCGCCGACAGCGTTCAGATCTATCGCGGCCTGGATATCGGCTCCGCCAAGCCGACCCCCGCAGAGCTCGACAGCGTACCCCACCACATGCTCGACCTGCTCGACCCGAACGAGACCATGGACGCGGTGCGCTTTGCCAAGCTTGCGGACGAGACTATCCAAGCCATCGGCACACGCGGCAGGATCCCGGTACTGGTGGGAGGCACGGGGCTGTGGATCCGGGCCCTGCTCCGCGGTCTGGTTGCCCTGCCGCCCGCCGACCGGCAGCTCCGGGAGCAGCTATGGCGCAAGTGGGGCGAGCTCGGAGCCGCAACGATGCACCGCAGACTCGCCCTGCACGATCCCCTGACCGCTGCACGCGTTCACGCCAACGACCGCAAACGCGTGGTGCGTGCCCTCGAGGTACTGGAACAGACCGGCAGACCCCTTGGCGAGCTGCAAGCGGCACACGCCCAGGGTACGCCGCGTTACGACGCCACCGTCGTTCTGCTAGGAATGCCCACTGCGCACCTCAACGAGCGAATTCGCGTGCGAACGCGCACCATGATCGACCGGGGCTGGATCGAGGAGGCCCGCACGATAGCCCAACGCTACGGTCCGGACAGCCCTGCCCTGCGTAGCCTTGGCTACCGCCAAGTCATGCTCCACCTTGACGGCAAGCTCGACCTGGCACGGATGCAGGCAGCCATCGTTCAGGCGACGAAACGCTACGCGAAGCGACAGCGCACTTGGTTCAACAGCGATCCCGACGTCGGCATGAAGTGCACCCCCGAGGAGCTCCTCGGCGAGGAGCTTCTAGCAAGATTCTTCGGATCTTGGGGCTAGCCCGCCGCCCCTCACTGGATGTGGGAATCGAGCGGAGTACCCGAGCCGTGGCAGACGCGCTCGCTCGCCAGGATGATGTCTTCCGGCGGCGTGCAGAGGTTGGTCGAGGGATCGCAATCCCTCGAGAGGCACTCACGGACGTTGCCGCCTCCTATTCCTCCGGACATCGCGGACGCGCAAGGTTCGCCACCCAGCTTCCTTGGAGCACAGGAGACCGCCAGCGGATCGCAGTAAGCGTATTGACCGCACTGGCGACCGGTCACGCCGGTTGGATCGCAGGGCGCACCCACGGGTAGCTGTGGCTGGCAAACCCCGGCCCCAGCTGACCGGTCGCAGTACAGGCCTTCATCGCAGAACACGATCACGTATGGACCCGTGGAATCGCACGCCTGCCCTGGTTGTGCCAGGATCCACTGCTTGCACAGGTTGTTGTCGTGCGCAGAGCAGATGGCGAAACCGTTCGGCGGCATCAGACACTCGTCATCGAAATCGCATGGTGTCCCAGGTGGGCGATTCCCGGTGAAGATGTCGAAGCAGTCGCGCATGTCGTGAAGCTCATGCTGGATGTCCAGCGTGCTCACGACGCACTGGCTGAACAAATCTTGTTCACCCGCCAGGCACGCGTCGATTCGCTCGGGGTTGAAGTTCAGGTTCTCTGCCCTCGTGTGTTCGACGTGCAGCTGGCACTCGCGCCGTTTCTCCGCTACGCACTCGGCTCGGTCGAACCAGGCCTCGCAGCACGGCTCGAGGATCGCGCACCACTGTTCGGGAAACTTGTCGCATACGTTGTCCAACGTGTAGTCGTTGGATCCACCGCATGCTTGGAAGGCCAGCAGCAGCGTGAGCCCCGCCGTCAACGCTGCAAGCCGAGCGACGAGACCGGCCCCGAGGCGCCGGGTCCGATTGGCAACGTCGTTCCGAGTCGCTTGCATACGGTACAGCACCGATCGCTGCCCGGTGTATACCCGGCCGCCGGCGACGCGGCAACGCGGCCCGGCAACGCGCGCCAGAGCGCCGGACCCGCCCAGCTGTTGAGCGCTGCGGTTGCTGCCTCCGTTCCCTGGCTGCGGGGGGGGTCCAGCCGCGGATCACGCATGCTCCACTCGGCGGCTCACGCCGGCGCCTCGAAATGGAGCCGATGCAGTCGCGAGTACACCCCGCCTTTGCGTAGCAGCTCAGCATGGCTGCCCTGTTCCACGATGCGGCCATGGTGGAAAACCAGCACCCGATCGACCTGTCGAATGGTCGATAGTCGGTGGGCGATGATGATCGCCGTTCGGCCGCGCAGCAGCGTGGCCGTGGCCTCCTGCAGGCGCGCCTCGGTCTCGGTGTCCACGTTCGCTGTGGCTTCGTCGAGAACGAGCAGGGAACCCGGACGGTAGAGCGCTCGCGCGAATGCGATGAGCTGGCGTTCCCCCGCACTGAAATTGGCTCCACGAGCTTCCACGCGGGCGTGCAGCCCACCCTCACGGCTAGCGATCAAATCCAGAGCCCCGACTCGCTCCAACGCGTGCTTGACGGCGCCCGCGTCAGGCTCCGGGTCCCCCAGGGCAACGTTGTGGAGCACGCTGCCCGCAAAAAGGAACACGTCTTGAGGCACCACGGAAAACCGCGATCGCAGGTCCGTCGGGTCAGCCCGGGCTGCATCGAGGCCCTGTACCGTAATCCGGCCTCGCCACCCTTGATGCAGGCGCAGCGCCAAAGCGACGAGCGTGCTCTTACCGGCCCCTGTGGCCCCCACGATCGCAACCTTCTCCCCATGCCGCAGCATGAAGCTCACGTCTCGCAGGACCGGCACGCCGGCTCGATAGGCGAACGTCACGTTTCGAAAACACAGCGCCGGCTCCTCCCGTTCGGCCGGTCTTCCCGGCACGCCGGCTGCGCCGGCTTCCGTTTCGTCAACGTCCAAAAAGCCGATTACACGCTCCGCCGACGCCAGCGATGATTGGATCATCGTGTATTTGGTCGACAGGTCTCGCAGCGGAACGAAGAACAGGTGGATGAACTGATAAAAGGCTACGACCGTGCCAATGTATTCGACCGGATTCGCGACCGAGCCCGCGCGTACAGCCGCGTACCACAGGATAGCCGCAAGGCACCCGGCCGAGACGCCTTCAACAACCGAGTGAAGCATGGCGTCCAACCTGATCGCCCTGTAGTTCGCCTCCTTGTAGGCAACGTTGATCTTGTCGTATTCCCGGGCGCAGGCCCTCTCGCGCCCGAAAGCCTGAATGACCGCTATTCCCTGGACCTGCTCGGAAAGAAAGGCGTTGAGCTGAGCCACCCTCGCGCGAATGGTGCGGAACGCATCGCGCGCATGGCGACGCACCATCTGCACCACCAGACCCAGGGGGGGTACGACCATCAGCGTCACCAGCGTCCAGCGCCAATCGACATAGAACATCATGGCGACGATCCCCAGCATCGTCAGCACGTCGGTGATCACGGTGACGGCTCCGGAGGCGAACGACTCGCCGAGCGTTTCGATGTCGTTCGTGATCCGAGTCAGCACCCGCCCGATGGGAGTCCGGTCGAAGTAGCCCAGATGCAGCCGCGTAGCGTGAGCAAACGCCCTGGCACGCAGATCCGCCATCATGCGTTGCCCGGCCAGCTGTATGAGGTACATGTGAGCGGTTTGGCTCAGAAAGTGAACGCTGATCGCGACCAAATACTGCAGCACACCGGCGAGCACCAGATCCGAGCTGCGAACGACGATGGCCGCATCGATGATGCGCTCGGTCAGTCCAGGACGGATCGCAACGGCAGCGGCAGTCAACGGCGACAGGCCAAGCGCCAACAACAGCAGCACGCGCTGATTGCGTGCAAACGGTGCGAGACGGCGGACGAGATTCCAGTCGTAGTGCCGTAGTCCCGCCGGCTCCTCCTGACCCTGCAGCATGTCCACCGGCCGCGTGCCGGCCGGGCCATCACGCGAGCCGGATCCGCCAACCCTGGTCGTGGTCCGTGGGCTCACAGCGCGGCCAGCTCCTGTTCCAGCCGCTGCCGCGCGGCCAGCGCGCTGTAGCTGCCACCCTGCCCTATCAACTGCTCATGAGTACCCCGCTCGACGACCTTGCCGTGTTCGAGCACCACGATCTCATCGGCGCGGCGAGCAGCAGCGACTCGATGAGTAACCAGGATGACGGTACGGCCCTGCGCGGCCTCGTCCAGAGCCTCCAAGATCTCAGCCTCCGTCTTGGCATCCACCGCGCTCAGCGGGTCATCCAGAATCAGCACTCGAGGCTCGAGCAGCAGCGCCCTGGCGAGCGCGATGCGCTGCTTTTGGCCCCCGGAGAGCTGGACACCGCGCTCTCCCACCACGGTTTCGAAGCCCTCGGGCATCGCCTCGATGTCCGACGCAACCCGAGCGCGCGCAGCAGCTTCGTGAATGCGATGCCTGGCACCCGAAGAGTCGACTTCGTCCAGGGCGAAACCGATGTTCTTGGCGACGGTGGTGGAGAATAGAAAGGGCTCCTGCTGCGCGTAGCCCACCGATCTGCGAAAGGCGGCAAGCGTGAGATGAGCGATGTCGGTGCCGCCTACAAAGATCCGGCCGCTCGGGCTCGGAAGCACCCGAGCGAGCAGCGCGGCAAGGGTGCTCTTTCCGCTGCCCGTCTGCCCCACAATGGCGATCTTGCCTCCAGCAGCGACATCGAAGCCGACCTCGTCGACGACCCGCCTGCTCCCAAAGGAGTGGCAAAGGCCTCGCACCACGACGTCGCCCGCCAGCGTTCGGTCCACAGCCCCTGCCTCATCGACGACATCCGGCTCGGCCGCCAGAATCTCGTGGATGCGAGCGTAGGCCGACTTCCCGCGCTGAAGCACGCTGAGCAGGTACCCGAGTCCGAGAGTCGGCCAGACGAGCTGCTCGGTGTAGGCCAGAAAAGCCGCGAGCTCACCTGCGCTGAGCCGACCCTCGAGACACATGTTCGCGCCCCTGTAGAGCACCACCAACGCCGCCAGCGACGACACACCGAGCAGCACCGGCCACATCAACGCCCGGAGCCTCGCCAGGTGTACGTTCGCGGTGAGCACGCGCTCGTTGACGTGCCCAAAGCGTCGCTGCTCGGCGCGTTCGAGCCCGAACACCCGCACCAGCCGGATCCCCGACAGGGTCTCCTGCACGCGCTCGGACAGCTCGCCAAGAGCGCTCTGCGCGACACGGCTGCGTCCGTACATGGCGCGGCCAAAAGCCCCGGTTGCGAGCATCAGGAATGGGTAGGGGGCAAGTGCGTACAGCGTGAGCTCACCCGAAATGGTCGCCATCAGGGAGATCACAACCGTATACGCGACCAGCGAGTTGATGAGGTTGAGCAGACCGAAGCCAAACACGAGGCGCACCTGCCCCAGATCGTTGATGGCGCGGCTCATCACGTCGCCTGTGCCCATGCTTCGAAAGAACGATGAGCCCAGCCGATGGAGTCTGCCGAGCAAGTCGTTTCTCAACTCGTACTCGATGTCCCTGCCGATGTTGAACAAGCGCACTCGCGACCTGGTTCGGACCAGCGTCATCGCGACCGCGCAGCCCACGACCGCCGCGGCGAAGTACTGAACCCGCAAGAATTCCGCGGCCACCAGGTCGTCCACCGCGTGCTTCAGCAGCCACGGAATCGTCTTCTCGAGCGCGTTGGTCAACAGCAGCAGGCCGAGCCCATGCAACAGCGCGCTCCTGTGAGCTCCGAGCTTTCTCAGCAGCGGCAGCCAGCCAGCCGCCTGCTCGTCGGAATCGGGACGCTTCATGGCCGAAGCCTAGCTGCTTGGGGATACCGCGGAAAACGAATGGGCGATGGGCAGCCGAAGATAGCGGCACAGGTAGTGAACGCCCACGTAGAACGGCACCGTGTCCAATAGCGCGACGACAAGCTTGAATGAGTATCCCGCGGCAATGAACGTCAGCAGCTGCGGCCACAACGCCCTATCCTCTTGAAGCGGCAGGGCACCGGACAAGAAGTGCGTCACCAGAATGACAGCGGTGGTGTCCACTAGCTGGCTGAGCAACGTAGAACCGTTATTGCGCAACCACAAGTGGCGACCCTGAGTGACGCGCTTCCAGAAGTGGAAAAGCCGTACGTCCACGAGCTGCGACACAAGGTATGCCACCATCGAGGCGGTGACTGCTCCGAACGCCAGCTCCCGCACGGCAAAAAATGCTCCGGCGTGGGGCTCGTTCGGGGGCCCTGGCAGGACGCCGCCGAGCCACAGGATGCCCATGACCCACAAGTTGATTCCCGCGCCCAACATGACCACGAAGCTGGCACGCCGGCGGCCGTAGATTTCGCAGATGAAGTCCGTGCACAGAAAAGTGACGGGATAGGGGAGCACACCGACTGCGAGGGGAACCGGAACGTGCCCCAGGCCCGGAACATCGAACGACAGATCGATGAATCGGCTGATGCCGAGAATGTTCAACATCGCGAGCGTCCCGAGAAACAGGCCGGCGAGCACCAGGAACACACCCTCCCGGCGAACGTACAGGGCATGTTCGGGAAGTGCCGGAAGACCGGGATAGCGATGCTGGACGCTGGGAAGAGTGGTCTGCTCGGTCACGGAATCCGGACGGGCTCCAAGGGCCCGCGGGAGAATAACTCGTGTGTTTCGGCGAGGACTGGGCGCCGCCGGCGAGGCGCGACGACGAGGAGTATTGGGGATACTTCGAGGACGAGCAACATAGCCGGCGGTGGTCAGAACCGGCGAAATGGATGAGTCGTTCTTCCGCGGGCCCCTAGCCTCTTCGCCGCAGAACGTTCGCAGCGAGGGGCGCCATGGTTGCAGCCGCCAGCCGCGGGTCAGTCCCGCCACCGGCGTCCCGGTCCCGTCTTGCCCGCCGTGCGCGATTAGCACGCCTGCCCTCCCCTCAAGCCCTGAGCCGGCGGCCGTACTGTTTAGCGAGGCCTCGCACGAGCCCCAAGGCCAGGCGGGATTCGATGGTACGAAGCGTTGGGCAAGGCCTGTCCGATATCGGGCGGCGAAGAAAGAACAACCAGGATGCCTTCCTCGTGGATGACATCCTCGGACTGTACATCGTTGCAGATGGGATGGGCGGCCACAAGGCCGGAGAGGTAGCCAGCACCCAGGCCATCACGACCATTCGCAACATGATCAAGTCCGGCTGGTCGGATCTGGCCGGGCTCTCGCAGCGGCCCCCGGCTCCGGGACGGATCCCCGACGCCGTGGGCCGCCGCGGCTTGCGCCTCATGGAGAGCGCGGTGCAGGCTGCCACCTACATGATCTGTGCGATGGCCGACTACGATCCGAGCAGGGAAGGCATGGGCACTACCGTGTCGGCGCTGCTGGTACGAGGCCCCACCGCTGTGGTGGCCCAGGTGGGTGACAGTCGGGTATACCGAGTGCGCGGAACCGAGGTGCAGCAGCTCACCGAGGATCACACCGTCGTCGCGTATCAGATCAAAAACGGACATATCACCCCGGAGCAGGCTCGCTTCTCCCCCTACAAGAACATGATCACGCGCGCGGTCGGCTCCAACGATTACGTTCAGGTGGACACCCTCCTGCTTCAGGCCGAGCCAGGTGACCGCTTCCTGTTGTGCTCCGATGGACTCCACGGCTACCTGGGCCTCGACGAGGTGCTGGCCGTCATGCAACAGGAACCCGGGAGCGCAGTACAGGAATTCGTGCAGCTCGCCAATCAGCGCGGCGGCCGGGACAATATCACCGCCCTGATCGTCGATCTCGATTAGCTACATG
>JAKSBK010000111.1 GCA_022361155.1 Pseudomonadota bacterium | reverse complement strand
TGTCGGTCGCTGGCAAGGCGCACCGACGATGACTGCGGTTCATTTCGATGCTGTGCAGCGCATATTCGAGGAGGTGCAACACCGCCAGCGGCCGTCAGAGCCGGCGGGAATCCATCATAATCCCTGGCAAGCGGTACTAGGGCTGTGGTGGGGCGGGGCCTATCGTCGGTGTGCACGACGCAGTCGTGGGAGCTTGCGAGGGTGGGTTGCTTGGAGTATGGCTTGGGCATGTCTGAAAGCGGCGCCCACGTGGTCAATGAGCTGGCTGCGGCGGAGAAAAGGGGAGCCGAGGGTCCGCCGGCTCGTGACGACGATAGGGTTGGGGCCATGCTCGAGCAAGCACTGGCGTCGCAACGACCGCACTCCGGCGCATCTTCGAGCGGCACCGGCAGGCTTCCGAATCTAACGCCGCTGCGGAGGCTATCCGAGCCACCCCAGGGGGTTGGAGCGGTGCCCGAGTCCGAGCTTCCGAACGAGGAGGGGGATCCGCAAGCGAACGATGTCGCTGAGGCCGCGCAGGCGGCGGCGGACAACATCGATTCCCTGTTCGAGGACGTGCTTTCCGAAGGGGATGATGAACCGCCCGATGGCACACGGCCGTCTGACTTCGGTTTGGTGGCGGCACCCGTCGAAACCGAACCGCTGGATGATGACGATCTGATCGACGTCTCGGCGGAGCGTCCAGTTCCGGACACTCCGGAGCTGCTGGTCGTGGAGGAGCAGCCTCCTCATGACCGGCAGGAAGCTGTGCCAGACCGTGCCATTTCCATTCCACCTCCGCTTCCGAAGTCGGGGCCGGCACCGAGTGCAGCTCTTGAGGTGCTTCAGAAACTGGACTCTGGGCTGAGCTCGGTCCCCGAGGCGCCTTCGAAGCCAGACCCTGGGCCGAGCTCGGGCGCTGAGGCGCTTTCGGAGCCAGAACCCGGGTCGAGTCCGGGTCCTGTGGTGTCGTCGCCCGCTCCCACCCCTGGCGCGCCGCCGCCAACCGGGGCTGGTCCCGGCGGCCTAGATGAGCTGGCCAGTCAAACGCGACCCCCTGAAGTACGGTCACGGCCCCCAGCTGCAGCGCCGATCATTCCAGGGGAGCTTCCAGGTGGACCGCGGACACCTCGTCGGGTCGAGCCTCGAGCGGCCGGTCCTGCTCCCCCCCGCGCATCGGTACGTCCCCGGGTGCAGGCTACTCCCCCGCCCCGGCAGAGGTCCTCTGTGCCGCCGCGGCAGTCGGCTCGCAGGCCTGCAAAGGCGGCGGCGCGAAGAGGCGCGGCACCCAAGGCCCGTTCCAATGCCGGCCTTGTGCTCACCTTGCTCCTGATGCTTGCGGCTGGTGGGGGGGTCGGAGCTTGGTTCACCCCCGGTTCCGCCGAGCTCGTTAAGGAATGGCTTGCCCGCCTGCAAAGCCTGATCCTCGGCACTCCGTCTAACGACCGGTTGGTGCAGAACGAGCCAGCACAGACCGGGCCGGCAGAGACCGGGCCAGGGCAAACACAGGGCAGCACGGCATCGCGGCCGGTTGCCGCGCACGGAGCGCCTGCTGCTGGGCGGCCAACCCCAGCTTCCGCTGAGGGACAGAGCCCGGGTACTCCGACCAAGGGGCCCTCTGGCGCGCTTGAAGCCCCGGGCTCTTCGCAAGCGCCCGGGCTGGTTGCTGCGCCGGGTTCCGCGGCAGCGCCGGAATCGCCCCAACCTGCCGCAGGGACGCAGCAACGGCCCTTCCCGAACGTCCCCAAGCCGGCCAGGCCGCAGCCGCACCTCCCAAGTACGGTAGCGGCCGAGGCAGCAACGTCGCGCGGAGCCAGGCCCGCAAGCGGTGTCGTGGGACGAGCAGCGCGCGCGCGCGGGAGCGCCGCAACGACTACCAGCCCTGGCGGGCGTCGTGCCGCGCCTGCGCGGCGCGTGGCATCCCGCGGCTCTGGCTCAGCGCGCGAGCAGACGAGCGCTGGTCGGCCGGCCTCGGCCCGCGCACGTCCACTGCGAAGGCAAAGCGCCGCGGCCAAGGCCCGTGCCTCCCGGACCGAAGCAGCCTTGGACGATCAGGCTGGCCCGGGCTCCCAACTACAGGGCGGCTCCCAACTACAGGGCGGCTCCCAACTAAAGGGCGGCTCCAGATTACACGGCGCCGCGGTTCCTTACACGCTGGCTCCGGAGCAGGTAGCGCAGGTCATGGAGAAGGCGCGCCTTGCTCTTCAAGCCTGCGCCCGCGGCATGCGTGGCACGGCGGACGCCCGGCTTGTCGTGGCGGGCTCGGGGCGCGTGGTCGAGGCCGCCGTGCACGGCGTGTTCTTCGGCAGGCCACAAGGCAAGTGCATGGCCCGGAGGCTACAGCGGTTGCGGTTTCCAGTCTTTGGCCGGCCCCGTCAGCAGGTGAGCCATTCCTTCGTGCTGTGAAGCGTGGGACTGCTTGCGCAGCGCGATGACCGTTACCTGAGATCGCCCCGTCTCATCGCGGGCAGCGATGGGACGGTGATGCTGTACGTCATCGCCTGGGACGGTGATGCTGAGCGTGTCCTGGGGTTCGCAGTGGCAGCGGACGGCAGTACTGCCGAGCCCAGCTACGTTGGCGCTCGCAGGCCCGAGGTGGTTGCTCTAGACGGCGAGCTACCCGAACGGCCGGCTTCCGGCTTGACGCAAGATCTGCAAGCTCGGAGCGGGCGGGTTCGAGTGCGGATCGAACACCGGCGCGGTGAGTCCGAGGTGCTGTTGGCTCGCGATGGGGCCGACGAGATCGTGGTTTGGCACGCGGCCGGTATCGCAGCCGCCCCAGCGCTGGCGGTCGTGGCGCAGGGAGTTTGGGTGGCCTTTCACCATGACGTGCGGGAGAGCGACCACCGGCCCGATGTGGCCAAGTGGATCGCACTGCGTTTCGTCGACCGGGCTGGACACGTCTTTGCGCCGGCGCAGCAGATGCGCGACCGCGATCGAGAAAGTGCCGGCGTCGAGCAGTCGTTCGAGTTCCCCGAGCTGGTTCCGGGTCAAGACGGTGCCCTTTCAATCTTCGGTCGCGGCTCGCACAATTACTGGCGGCAGGATCTCGGTCGGGCTGGCTTTACGGCTCGCCGGCCTCTTGGCGACGGCGAATGGGGAGCGCGGGGCCGGCACATCTCCGCCGTGCGCCTCGGCGATGGTCGCATACTGATGGCTCGCCGGGAGCGGCGAGGCATCGAGCTCTCACACACTAGCGAGCCCAAGGGGGGATTTCCCGAGCTCGCTCCAGCAAGGGTGCGTCTCACGCGACCTGACGGCCCGTCCGGTTTGGGGTTGCCGGGGCCTGGGCAGGGCAATGCGGTGGGCCGCTCGCCGGGGGGTCAAGTCGGCGCTGGTGCCAGCGTTGGGGCCTCTGGCGTCGAAGGAGGGCCGCCCGCGAGCGCTCGGCGTGATCCTGCAGCCCGTCACGGTCGCCGCACCCTGTTCGGCGATATCCAGCAGCACAGCGCCCATTCCGATGGGATTGGCAGCGCCCATGAAGTGTATCTGAGAGCCCGCGACCGCTACGGCGATGACTTTGTGGCGCTCACGGATCACGAATCGTTTCTTGGCAAGCGCACGGGTCCCGGCGAATGGCGCTTGCTGCAGCAGGTGGCCGAGCACTACGACGAACCAGGATCGTTTGCGACGCTGATCGCATACGAGTGGACGGGTCGCCGCTTTCCTGGGCCGGGACACAAGTGCGTGTATCTGCCGCGAACCGGTCTGCCGATTCATTCACGAGACCAGGTGCCTGTTGGGCGTGACTTGGTCGAGAAGGTGAAGGGCCAGGGAGGGTTTAGCTCGCCCCATCACATCGGTTGGACAGGGGCCGACGAGCCGGGCCACGATCCCGAGGGGCAGCCGCTATGGGAAATCTGCTCGTGCCACGGCTGCTACGAGCACGTCGGTCACCCCTTGGGCCAGAGGGGTGACCTGAGAGACCAGATGGTGGACGAGATGCTGCGAAGGGGCCACCGCTTCGGGTTCACGGCCTCGTCCGATAGCCATGGGCTGTTATGGCATCACGGCGAGTGCCGCAAGCGCGATCCTTTCCGCACGGGTCTGACCGCGGTTCAGGCTACGGGCTGCGCGCGTAGCGCCATCATGAGTGCGCTTCGAGCCCGCCGCTGCTACGCGACCAGCGGCGCCAAGATCCTGCTCGACATGCGCGTGGCCGATGCTCCCATGGGCGCCGAGATCCGTGTTTCGGGCCCCGTCGATGTCCGGGTCGAGGTGTGGGGTACCGCCCCCGTGCGCGCGATCGACCTGGTCGGGCCGGGCGGCGTACTGGAGAGCGCCCGCGGTGGCCGCAGTCATCAGCAGCTCGCAGCAACGGTCCGGGTCCCCTGGGTGTACGCGCGTGTGACTCAGGAAGACGGGGAGATGGCTTGGGCCAGCCCCGTTTTCGTGGACCCCTGCTGATTGGTATTCTGTCTTGCGCTCCGCGCGCTCTGCATCAGGTCCGTCATCACGTACAAGTGCGGCTCGCCGGAACAGGAGCGCGCGCGGCACGGCTGCGAGCGTTCCGCGGCGGTCAGGCTGACCACCTGGGGAGTCCTTTGCGGCTGGTCGGACTCGAAGTTGGTGACCGATGCGGGCCAGATAAGCCGCTGGCACAAGTATGACCCGGGCTGTCGCCGGCGTAGTGCCAGTTGGCTCAATATGGCGCACTTGAAGCGCCATCCGACCCCGCGGCGCTGCGCCGTGGGGGTTCGGAGTTTCGGGATCGCGCTGGTTGGGCTTGCTTGCGGCCTTGGATGCGCGGCCTTCATCCGAACAACTGGTACGCTTGTTGCTTGTGAACATCCGTTGCATATCGGTCCGTACGATACGCGAACAAACTGGTGCTCGACAGATAGCCGGAACGAGGAGGCAGAACCATGACATTGCTTGTAGGGCCCACGAGGAAGCAGCTGGCGGCGGCGCAGATCGCGTCGTTCATGGCCATCTGTACGGGATGCGTCGCTAACGAGGCAGCGCCAGGCGGCGTCGACGAGCTGGTGCGGCGGCCGGTTGTGGCACAGCTGGTGCGCACCGATAGCTGCGCCGCGTTGCTCGAGCAGATTCAGGCAGACAGCATCCGCAAGGTTCGGGACCGCGCGGATGCGCTGCGCGACCCGGCTACTATCGAGCGACTGCGTGAGGGCGTCCTCAACCAAGGGCCGTTTCGAGGGGTACCCGTCGATAGCGTCGCTTCATCGAGCGGCCCTGGCGCCGCACCGGCTCCTCCGCGGGCGACCCACGGTGCCGGGCCTTCCGGCGGCGGTGCTGTCGGGGCCGATCCCCAAAGCGCACCGTCCAGCTTCACCCAGACCAACACGCAGGTGGCGGGCGTGGACGAGGCCGACATCGTCAAGTTCGACGCCAAGGCCGAACGCATGTTCGTGCTCCACGGCAGCGACCTCATGGTGCTTCGATCCTGGCCGGCCGCGGGCATGGAGAAGCTCGCGGAGCAGGCCATCGAGGGGGACCCGAGCGAGATGTTCGTTCAGGGTGACAGCGCCGGGAGCACCCAGGTCGTGGTCTTTTCCCACGTCCTGGATCAGGGGGATCCGGCTGTGGCCGGCTCGCTCCCACCCGGCTCGACGGGCGCCACGTTCTCGGCCTGCCCTGGCTGCGGGTACGGAGCCATGTTCACCAAGATCACGGTGCTCGATCTCACGGGTTCGCAATTCGAGATTCGGCGCGAGCTCTTCTTTGAAGGAAACTACTTGTCGTCTCGCCGCCACGGGCAGCTCGTGCGAGCCGTGCTCCGGGGTGGCTTCAAGGCACCCGGCTTTCTCGAGCCCAACATCAGCCTCTTCGACGCGTGGGGTCGACCCTACGACGGGGCGAGCATTCTGCACCAGGTGGCCGCGTGGCAAGCGCGGCTGGAGCAGGACATCCAGCGCACCGAGCTTTCCGACTGGCTCCCGCGCCAGCTCGAACGGGCCGCCGATGGCCGGTTGGTCGAGGTGGAACCGAGCTGCGAAAACTACTACGTGCCGGCGCCCGGCCTCACGGACTACGGCATGACGAGCGTGCTGGCGCTGGATCTCGCGGACCCGGCCAAGCCTCTTGGCGGCGCCCTGGTGCTTGGAGACGCCTCCGAAGTGTATTCCAACGCCGAGGTCTTGGTGCTCGCACAGCGCGATTTCGCGCGTAGCAGCTTCCTCGAGGCGGGCCTGCGGGCGGCGTCCCCCCGCACCTCGCTGCACCTGTTCGAGCTGAATTCCACCGACACCGTGTATTCCGCTTCGGGTTTCGTGGAGGGCACGATTCATAACCAGTTCTCGTTCGATGCGGTCAGGGAAGCGAGTGGAGAGCTGGTGATCCGGCTCGCCACCACCGAGCGCAGGCAAACCCACCCGGACGCTCCGGCTGGCAGCCCCGAGTGGTGGCAGACCACCACGGTAAACCGGGTGCTTGCGCTCGCCCAGGGAGAGCCGGGAGAGCTCAGCGTCATTGGAACAACGGGGGAGCTCGCACCGAACGAGACGATCCGCTCCACGCGCTTCGTGGGGGACATCGCCTACGTCGTGACCGCAATCGAACAACAAGATCCGCTTTTTGTGGTCGATGTGTCCGACCCTCGGGCTCCCAAGCTGCTCGGCGAGGCACACATCAGCGGTTTCAGCCAGTACATGCATCCCCTTCGCGATCCGCGCGACAACCGAGTCGACCACCTGCTCACGATCGGCCGCGAGGGAGATCCCATGACCGGCCGCGATCTGGGGCTGAAGCTGCAGATCTTCGACGTTACCGACCCTGTTGAGCCCAGAGTGGCCTATGAGTACGTCTACAGCACGCAGGGTCGATCCGAGGCGGGCCAGCAGCACAAGGCCTTCACGTTCTACCCCGAGCACAATCTGTTGGCGTTCCCCTTCGTCAGCTACGAGCAGGGTCTTTCGAGCACGCTGGAGCTCTTTCGGGTGGAGATCGCAACGGGCTTCGAACGCCTGGGCGCGATCGACCACACGGGCTTGATCACTCGCAACTGCCCCGATGCCGGCCTGGTGCGCCACTTCAGCTGCGGCTACGAGCCGCGGGTGCGCCGCGGTCTTTTTGCAGCCGACGATGCCAACATGGACGTGTTCGTCTACTCCATCAGCTTCGGCGGTGTGCGCGTCCATAACATGAACGATCTCGGCGCGGCCGTAGCCGAAGTCCAGTTCCCGGCGCCGCAATTCTCCGGACCGTTCGGTCCGGTGCCTGGCGGGCCCGGGCTCGTCGACCCGCCGTTTCCGGGGCCCGTTCCCGCGGAGCCGCCTGCGGCCGGCGGCGGGACGCCCGCGTCCTCGAGCGGCAGCTCCCCCGGGGGTGCCACTCCAAGCCGCTGACTGAGCCAGCATCTTCGCCCTGACGAGGACGGGAGCCGGTCTGGACACTGCACCAGGCCGGCTCCGCGCTGTTTTTGGGGCATCAAGCATCCGGCATGGGCAGGAAAAGCCTGCGCGGCGCGCGCAAGCACGGCATGCTGGCAGCATGTGTGGGCTCGGTCGAACAGTGTGCTTCCTGTCGTTGCCGGTGCTGCTGTGCTTGCCTGCTTCGGCGGCGCAACCGCGTCCGATCGTGTTGCCGCTTTGGTTTCACGTTGCGCAGCTCCATGGAGCGCCCGTCGTGGATCGGGGCTGGATCGCAGGACAGGCGCGTGACGCAAACCGTGTGTTCGCGCCGGCGGGAGTGGCCTTTCGCGTAACTGCGATCACCCCGCTGGATGCGAAGTCGGCGCGCATGGAGAGCCGCCGAGATCGACATGCGCTGGGCGCCTTTACACGTCCTGCAGTGGTCAACTGCTTCGTCGTGGCGTCGCTTCGCGATGTGGATGAACCCGGTCGCTTTCGCTACGGGGTGCATTGGCGCTCCCGCGCCTATCGAGGTCGCCACTATGTGATCATCTCCAAGATCGCTGGGGCCAACGTGCTCGGCCATGAGCTCGGGCACTTCTTTGGCAACCGTCGCCACAGCGACGTGCCCGGCAATATCATGAGCTACACGTGGGGGCCGACCCAGCCTGGCTTCGATCCCGACCAGATACAGACCGTGCGGGACTTCGTGCAGCGCTATCTGAGCACCGGAGCGCTCCGGGGGCTTGCGGAGCCGGCCACTTCATCGCAACGGTAGCTCCATAGGGTGGCGCAGGACCCAAAGCGGACGGCGTGCCTGCTGGAGCCCCGGCGCGGTGCCGCGGTGCACACCGTGAGCAAGAGCGTGTAGTGCAGCCTCTTTGGCCTGAATCTGCAACTGGAATGGCAGGCGGGGGAGGGCCGGCTGGTTTGACGCGCGCTCACGGCCGGGGAACACTACCCGGCAGTGAGCGATCGATCGGCGGTCAGGCGGCCAGGGACCTTCTTGCTGGGGATTGCGGGGGGGAGCGGCAGCGGCAAGACCACGTTGGCCAATGCCATCGAAGCGAGAGCAGGGCGCGCGGCTGCAGACGTGATCCAGCACGACTGGTACTACCGCGACCGCTCCCAGGCACTGCCGGGCGAGCGAGCCAGCATCAACTACGACGAGCCCGCGGCGCTGGATAACGAGCTGTTGGCAGACCATCTGCGGCTCCTGAAGTCGGGCGTTGCCGTGGACTGTCCGCAGTACGACTTCGCGACCCGCGCGCGCGAGGAGCGGGCCCGTCGTGTGACGCCCCGCCCGGTGCTGATCGTCGAGGGCATCCTGCTCTTTTGTCAGGCCGAGCTGCGTGGTTTGCTCGATCTCCGCGTCTTCGTGGACACCGACGCTGATCTAAGGCTTCTGCGCAGGGTGCGGCGCGACATCAGCGAACGCGGGCGGGACATCGCAGCCATCGAGGCTCAGTATCTTGGCAGCGTGCGTCCGATGCATCTCAAACACGTTGCTCCGACGCGCCGTTATGCGGACCTGATCGTGGCCGACGGATCAGGTGAAGATGGCCTGGCGGGGATCATGGCGTGCCTGCCTCTATAGCCCACCTACCTCGAGCAATACGAGCGATCGATGAGTCATCGGGTGCCGAACATGCGATCGCCCGCGTCGCCCAATCCCGGCAAGATGTAGCCCTGCGCGTCGAGCTCGGGATCGACGGCCGCGGCATACACCGGTACCTCCGGGTGGTGTGCCCGCAGGTTGTCAACGCCCTGTTGTGCCGCCACCACGCAGGCGAATTTCACAGAGAATGCTCCCGCGTGCTTGACCCGTTCGAGCGCGGCAACCGCGCTGTTGCCGGTCGCCAGAACCGGAGCTACCACAAAGGCGAGTCGCCGCTCCATCTGGTCTGGTAGCTTGCAGTAGTACTCGACGGGCACCAGCGTCGTGGGTTCTCGATACAGACCGATGTGTCCCACGCGGGCCGAGGGCAGCACCCTGAGCATCCCCTCTACCATGGCGCTGCCGGCTCGCAGTACAGCTACCAGCACGAGGTTCTTGGTTTCAAACGTGCTGCCCCATGTGGTCGACATCGGGGTCTCGATCCGACGTCGCACCACGGGCAGGTCCCGCGTCATCTCGTAGGCGACGAGCGTTCCGAGCTCTGTCAGGGTGTTGCGAAAGACGTGGGTTTCGGTTGACTTGCGTCGCAGCAGCGAAAGCTTGTGCTGAACGAGCGGGTGATCGATGAGTATCGGCTGGTCCATGGTCGCTCCAGGATTGCTCGGGCGCCTCCTTAGATAGACTTAGGCGTAAGACTTAGACGTAGACTTAGGGCCCACGGAAGAATAACTCGTCTGTATCGCCGAGGGCCGGGCGCCGTTGGCAAGGCGCAACGACCAGGAATATTGGGGATATTTCGAGGAGGCGCAACATAGCCAGCGGCGGTCGGAACCGGTGAAATGGATGAGTTATTCTTCCGCGGGCCCTTAGAACACGGTCGCGTCGCTGCTCACAACAATGGGCGGCGCCGCGTGTGAGCGTCGTTCGCCTGCGATTCGTCTGCCTGCCTCCCATGTGCCTCCTTGCAGAATTCGGGCAAGCGGCAGCTGCTCAGACGATCGGCCGAGGTTGTCCCTTACTTCGTCGGCGAGCCGATCGAGCAAGCTCACGGTCAGTGCGCGCCACTCGATCACGGCCTCGCTGCCGACCTGCTGCGGCCCTGCCAGGGTTTCGGGATGCTTGAGCTCGAGCGCACCGTAATCGATGAACAAGCCCCCGTTGCGGTACTCGGCCAGACCGGTCAGGGCCTCCAGGGAGCGCAGCTTCAGACCGCCTACCTGCAGCGGCTCGATCAGGGAGTAGGTGAGCCATTGCGAGAGCTTGTGGAAGGGAACCAAGCCGCGGCTCGTCCCGTTGCCACCAGCTTGGGGGTGGCGCCAGACGTCGCCAAGGTTGCTGCCCGCGAGCTCGAGTCGGCGCGGCCAGATCGGCGCGAGCGCCGCCAGCAGATGCTCGAGCACCTCCGCCGCGTCGAGCGAGCTGGATCCGGCGAGCCTCCGGAAGTGGTCCAGCAGATGACCGGGTCGCAGCTCGCCGTTCCGCTCGAAAACCTCGGGGGTGAGGCGACAGGCGCGACCGAGCCGCCGCAGCAGCCGAACTCGGTTTTCGAGGCCGGCGAGGGGGTTTTCCGGGCCGGCCTGGAAGGCGGCGGCGAACCTGGCTTCGCTCAGGCGCTCGAGCCCTTCGGCATCGACGCGCAGCGGCGAGGTAGGCTGACAAGACAGCACCCCCGAGCCAAAGAGGTGCAAGCTCGCGAGCGCAAGCCCCTCGGAGCGGCCGTAGCGTTTGCCCGTTTCGCGTTCCAGAAAACGCCAGCCGTGCCCTGCCCCGGCATCCAGCAGCACACTGACGACCGTTAGATCGATCATGGAACGCGCGCGATCCTCCGGGCCCCAGCCGCTGCATCCTGGATGTTCGGCCTGGAGCTGCGCGTAACGGTCCCGGCCATCAACACCGAAGTGGCGCCAGCGACTGTGGTAGGGAACCCGCAGGTCCGGATAGCGAGCACGCGTGACCCGTGCCACGCAAGAGGCGATTTCGGTCAATCGATCAAGACGTACGTGGAAATGGCGCGAGCGACCCGCCAGTGCCGCCTCGAGGATCCGATCGCAGCGGGTACGGATGATTGCTGGCCTTCGCAGCAGGCGCAGGGCCTCGCATTGCTCGGAGCTCACTCTCCGGAGCTCCGGGCCTGGGCCCGCTTGCGCGGATCGGCACCCGGCGGTGTGCTCGACCAATAGTAGCCGGCGGCACGTTTGGCATCGATCTCGACGTGGGCATCAGGAGGAACGAGCTCCTTCGGGATGGCCAGCCGCCGCACGACGCTGATACCCGAGCGGGTGATGGCTTCGTGCTTCAGGCTGCTCATCGACACCAACTGGTCGATCTGCCGCACGCCGAGCCAGTGCAGCACGTCCGGCATCAGCTCTTGAAAGCGCATGTCCTCTACCCCGGCGACGCATTCGGTGCGCTCGAAATAGGCTTCGGCTCGATCCCCGCCCGCCTGTCTCTTGCGCGCGTTGTAGACGAGGAACTTGGTCACCTCGCCCAGTGCACGTCCTTCCTTGCGGTTGTAGACGATCACGCCGTTGCCCCCTAGCTGAGCCTGTCGAATGCAGGCCTCGACTCCGTGAGCCAGGTAGGGCCTGCAGGTACAGATATCCGAACCAAAAACGTCCGAGCCGTTGCACTCGTCATGCACCCGCACGGTCAATGGCACGCTCGGGTCGGCGACGGTGCTCACTTCGCCGAACAGGTACACGGTCATCCCTCCGATGGGGGGAAGAAACACCTGCAGGTCGTTGCGAGTCACGAGCTCCGGGAACATCCCGGCGGTGTGCTGGAACAGGGTGTGCCGCAGCAGGCTCTCTTCGATATCGAAACGGCGGGCCACACCGGGCAGGTGCCAGACCGGCTCGATCGCTATCTTTGTTGCGGCGCATTCACCCGCCTCGCACAAGATCACGCCATCGGTCTGCAGCCTTCCTTGTGCTTGCGCGCTTTGGATCTCGGGCATGTGCAGCTTGGCGCGCGTGATCGCGATGGTAGGACGAATGTCGTAACCTTGTGCGATCAAGTCGGAAAACGCGTTCCCAACGACCGCACCGAAGGCATCGATGGAAACGATCTTGGTCGGATCCCGCCATGCCTCATGGGGACCGATCTGACTGGTGGGCGACGTATCCGTGAGGTCTGCGACGCGTTCTGGATCCAAGGCGCCCGTGGCGACCGCAAGAGCGCGGTAGATGGCATAGGATCCCGAGTGGCTTCCGATCACGTTTCGGTGAGCGGGGTTGCTAAGGGAGCCGATCACAGGGCCGCGTTGCCTGGCGCTGCCCTCTCCCCAGTGGATTGGGAGCGACGCGGTGCCGCTGCGTCCGGGGTGGGACGTGAGGGAGATGAACTTGGCTTTCTTGCTGGGACTCTTGCGCACGCGGAGTAGACAAGTCTAGCGTTGAGGGCCGTTCCTCGCCAGATTCGGACGTCGCCGCAGGTCTACAGGTCTAGTTTCTAATCGAGCTCGAACTCGAATTGTTGATCAGCCGATGTGAGAAAGGTCGTGAGCAGCGGCGAATAGGTGAACACGCGGACGCTGATACCGTCCGGAAGGAATTCCAGCAGACGGAGATAGGCTTCCCCCCCCTGGGGCCGACCCTGGTAGTTCGACAGCATTTGATGGCACGTGTTGCCCAGGTCCGTGATGCTGGCGAGGTAGCCCGTTCCGTCGCCTAGCACGTGGCCATTCAGGGCGATCACGAAGCGATGATGACGCACCAGCTTTTGCCAGATCTCTTCGCCGTCGTTGACTTTACCGGGCGTGCGGTACGCGTGCGGATTGAAATCCTGGGGGTGCACCGGGTCCGTATGGTCGTAGCGACGATCGTTGTGGTTCAGGTACGCGTGGGTGACGAGGATGCCGTACCGCTGGGGGTGCTGGCGCATCACGCCGTCCGCCCATTCCAGTACGACGTTGCGTGGAGCCCATTCGAGGGCAACCACGATGTAGTCGCGCCCGCCGGCCGTGAACAAGTGATAGGTATTGTCGAGCTTGCCCCATTCGTAGGCGCCGCCAAAGCCGGGTTGCCGGGCGCTCTTGTCGAAACCGAGGTAGTGGTTCATCAGGGTGTCACGGGTTGAAGCGTCACCGGCAGGGCCGTAGTCGTGATTGCCCGGTACAACGACGTAGGGGACCACGCCATCGAGAAACGACATCGCCTGCGCCGCTCGCTCCCATTCTAGCGGGCTGTTGCTATTCACGATATCCCCCAGGTGCAGCACGTAGCGAAGATCGATTTGGTGCGCGACCGCTGCGATCCACCGTGTCTGAAGCTCGAAGAGGTACGGGAGCTGCTGCGAATAGAACTGCGTGTCGGGTAGCACGGCGAGCGTGTGGGAGCCCTCCGTGAACACGCCCTGCGGCAGCGCTCCGGAAACGGGCCCGGTCAGCCCGGCCATGGGGTCGCCGCAGCCGAGAGCCCATGTGGCCACCATCCATGCCACTGCCCTCGTGGAGACCGATGCCTGCATTGTCTCCACTTAGGGACCGCGGAAGAATAACTCGTGTGTTTCGGTAAGGACTGGGCGCCAATGGCGAGGCGCGACAACGAGGAATATTGGGGATATCTCGAGGAGGAGCAACATAGCCAGCGGTGGTCAGAACCGGCGAAATGGATGAGTTATTCTTCCGCGGGCCCTTAGTGTACGCCAGTCGGAACCACCTGCGGGCTCTTGCCTGGCTGGGCTGCTTCCTTTGCTCGATCTGGTGCCTGAAGCTGCACGATCGGCTCGAGCTCATGGCGCAGCGCCTTATCCAGCATTACCGCGACGCGTCGATTGCCTTCCCTGCTGAAATGACCATCTTGGGGCAGAAAACAGGTCCGGCAGGCGTCGAGAGCTTGGCGAGCGGAATAGCACAGCAGTCTGTTTTCGAGGCACATCGTTCGAACCAATTGGCTCACGCGGTCCGCGGCGTAAGCAAACCTGGGGAGCGCCGCACGGGTGTCGAGGTCGACCAGATACAGCTGTATACCCCGTTCGCGCAGGAGTTTGGCGATATGGCTCACGTAAGTACGGTAGTAGTTGCCCGTTACAGCAAATATCTCGTTGCGAGCGACTGCGGCTACATAGTAGGGAATCTGTTCGCTATTATCGGTCCCGAGTCCGGGAAATAGCTGGAACGACTCCGCGATCTGAGGCCGTTGTTGCAATGCGTTAATCAGACGCAGCATGTGCGTCATCTCGACGCGTTCTTCCAAGGACGGATGGGGTGGTGATTCTCGAAGGCTGACGATCTGGCTCTTGATGGAAGATAGTTGAGAAGGCGTAGGCAGAAACGGCTGCCGGTGCGGATTCATATGAAACATGGTATCATGCAAGTCATTGATAAATATGAATAGAATCACTTTGCGCGGCTTGAACTCGTCAATCCACAGCATCAAGGATATGTAGTTTTCGTAAACGCAGTCAGCCTGGCGGCCCATGTTGTATACGGGATGATGGTACTCGTGGCGTAGGATGCCGGAAAAGGTGTCCAGCTCGTCGACGCCGTGGCCATACACCATGGAATCGCCTAGCAGGATAATCTCCTTCTTCGAGTCAGGAGGATTCCGAAAACCCCAGGGGTCGGTGGCGTGCTGCCAGCTGTTACCGGCCCAGAAGGCCCGAATGGTCTGATTGGGGCGCATGATCCGGTAACCGGTAGGGTAATCAATGCGGTACATGCCGTCTGGATCGGTTGTGTAGCGTGAAAGTAGGGCGGTCGAAATGTTGTTGGGGAGGAGGGGTGCGATCAGGAAGAGGGTGAACTCCAGAACGCCCAGAGATAGGACGATAAGGGATGATCCAAGCAAGGTCAGATAGGCGATTCTTCGGCGCATGCGCATTGCTGGTCTAGCGGCCAATTGCTGGTTGCCGTCGCGGGGGCTTCAAGGAGTTGCGTGCGTTAGACCTCGGAGGGGTCATCGGGTAGCCATCGCAGTCTGTTGCACGGCGTAGCACGCGGGTCGACCGAGGCGGCAATTCGATTGCACGGCCAGTGCAGGGAATCTCCGACGTGCTGTCGACGCTGGAGGTATCCAGCACACAGATCCACCCGGACGTGCCCGGGGGCTCATCCGGCAGCGCGAACGTAAGGGCTTCGGAACCGGCGTTGAACATGAGCAGGTAGGTCCCTCTTGCCCCACCGGCAGTGGCGGGCTCTTCGAAAAGAACGGTGAGAGCACGCGCGAACGGAACCTCCCAGTCCCGCTCGGACATGGCCTTGCCGTCGGGGCGGAACCAGGCGATCTCGCATCCATCCGTTGCTCGCACTTGAGTGTTCTGTGCGCATCCGTAGTGTCCGGGCCCCGCGCGGCCGTAGCTAACGGGCTCCTGCCCGTCCGCGCAAAAGCCGCTGCGCCGAAATGCTGTGGATTGGGTGCGGAGCCGCACCAAATTCTTGGTGAATTCCAGCAGACCGCGGTCCATGTGGCGCCAGTCCAACCAGGTCGTGCGGTTGTCCTGACAGTACGCGTTGTTGTTGCCACCCTGCGTTCGCCCCATCTCATCGCCCGCCAGCAGCAAGGGAACTCCGCGCGACAGCAGCAGCGTCGTCAAGAGGTTGCGCTGCTGCGTGGCCCGCAGAGCGTTCACCCGCGGGTCCTCGGTTCCGCCCTCGACGCCACAGTTCCAGGAGCGATTGTGTGTCTCTCCGTCGCGATTGTCCTCGCCGTTGGGCTCGTTGTGCCTGCGGTTGTGGGAAACGAGGTCACGCAGCGTGAACCCGTCGTGACAGGTAACGAAGTTCACGCTGGCGCAGGCCGATCTGCCAGAAGGGCCGTAGATGTCCGCACTGCCGGTAAGACGACTGGCAAGGGCACCCAGCATTCCCTCCTGACCGCGCCAGTAGTCGCGTACCACGTCGCGGTATTGTCCGTTCCATTCCGACCAGGGGTAGGGGAAGCCGCCCACGCAGTAGCCGTCGGGGCCCAGATCCCAGGGTTCGGCGACGAGCTTGACGTGCCGGAGCGTGGGGTCCTGCCCGATCGCGCTCAACAGCGGTGCACTCCAGTTCAGGTCGCGCTCGTCTCGAATCAGTGCCGCAGCGAGATCAAAGCGGAAGCCATCCACGTGCATCTCCGTAACCCAGTAGCGCAGGCAATCCATGATGAACCGCACTACCTGTGGCTGGCGCGTGTCCAAGGCGTTGCCGCAGCCGCTGAAGTCCTCGTACAGGTCGGGCCGGTCCGGTTTCGTGCGGTAGTAGACCAGATTGTCGAGCCCCTTGAAGCTGAGCACTGGACCCCGCTCGTTACCCTCGGCCGTATGGTTGAAGACCACGTCCAGGACGACCTCGAGCCCGGCTCTATGCAGATGCTTGACCATCGCCTTGAACTCCGGAACCTGGCTGCCAGGCAGCTCGGACGCAGCGTAGGCAGCATGCGGTGCGAAGTAGCCGAGCGGGTTGTATCCCCAGAAATTGGTGAGTCCCTTGCGGGCCAGGTGTTGCTCGGTCACGAAGTGATGCACCGGAAGCAGGGCCAGTGTGGTAACACCGAGACTACGAAGATGATCGATCAGCGCGGGCTCGCAAAGCCCGGCATAGGTGCCCCGCAGCTCGCTTGGGACCTGGGGGTGGCTCGCGGTCAGCCCCCTGACATGGGCCTCGTACATCAGGGTCTCACACCACGGTGTGCGTGGCGGACGGTCTCCTTCCCAGTCGAAAAAGGGATCGGCCACGACCGATCGGGGCACGTAGCGCGCGGTGTCCCGCGCCTCGGGTGCCGCGCCCCTGTCTTTGCGACGCCGACCCAGCAGCGAGGGGTGCCAGCGCAGCTTGCCGCTGAGGGCGCGAGCGTAGGGATCCGCCAGCAGCTTGTTTGGGTTGAACAGCAAGCCGGAGCCGGGGTTGTACGGGCCGCAAGCCCGGAAGCCGTAGAGCTGGCCGGGACGCACTCCGTGGAGGTACCCGTGCCAGTAGCCGGCGGTCTTGCCGGGCAGCGCGAGGCGGATTTCGTGGCCGCGACGGTCGAACAAGCACAGGTGCACTTCGTCGGCTGTCGAAGAAAAGACCGAAAAATTGGTGCCCACACCGTCGAAACTGGCTCCCAAGGGAAAAGGCGTGCCCCGTTGGATCGACATCCGCGGGGCCACGATATCGCACATCGCATGGCGAAGGGGTGAAAAACATGGCCGCGGAGCCGCCCGTTGCTGCGCCGAGGTCCACTGCGCAGGTCTCGGCGGCTGCTCGCAAGCCGGGGCGAGCGTGCTATGTGGGGAGCCCGGATCACCATGCCTCGTGCATCCCGAATCGATAGCTGCGTGCGGCCGGCAGCGCCTACCCCGACCTCGGTACAGGGCGGTTCGGACAAACAGGGCGGTTCGGACAAGCAGGGCGGTTCGGACAAACAGGGCGGTTCGGACAAACAGGGCGGAAAGGTCAGGACCGGAGCCAGGGCGCCG
>JAKSBK010000110.1 GCA_022361155.1 Pseudomonadota bacterium | reverse complement strand
GACTCGGCGCCGATCGGCAGCCGCACGCGGTCGAGCTTCTCTCGCACGTCGGCCATGGCACGTCCGATGGGCGTGCCCCAGGCGAAGTCGAGCACGACCTCGCTCTGTCCTTCGCGCGAGACCGACTCGAGCGAGACGACGCCGGGCACGCCACCGATCACCTCCTCGATGGGTCGGGTAACCAGCTCCTCGACCTCGGACGGGACCGTATTCGGATAGCTCGTCTGAACCGTGATGCTGGCGTAGGATAGGTTGGGGAGCAGCTCGACGGGCATCCGCAGCACGGCCACGCACCCAAACAAGGCCAGGGCCATGGTGATCATGGCCGTGGTCACGGGGCGGAGCACCAGGGCGCCGATCAGACCCGGAGCCAGCTTGCGACCAGCATTCATGGTGCTGCGTTACGGTCCGCCGCAGCGCGCCGAGCGTGAACGGTGCGGTTTCGGCCGAGCGGAGTCGAACGCCGGGGCGCGACCGCGCTTGGGTTCGTGGGCGCCGGGCCGGCCCGATTTCCCTTTCACGGTGTCTCCCGCTTGACGGCGCTTCGCAGCCGCTCCTGCCGGATCGCCTTGAGCTCCTTGTGCTCTACGGGCCGTATCGCAGTGCCTTCCGCCATTTCGTCTGCGTCCGCGACCACGATTCGATCGGGCTCGAGACCGCCGAGGACCTCCACGAAGCCGTTATCGCGCACACCCACCTGGATCGGCACGCGCTTGGTCCTGCCATCGACCACACCGTAGACATGGGGCGATCCATCGATCTCGAAAATGGCGGCCTTGGGAAGACTTGGAGCTGCCGGACGCGAGACGAGCACGACGGAAGCCTGCACGAAGGCTCCGGGCATCGCTTCCGCCGGGGGCTCGTCGATGCGCACCGTGACCTTCACGGTTCCGGTACGGCGATCGACAACGGGAGCGCGACGAAGCACGCGCGCCACGACTCTGGTCCTGCTCAGGAGGGCAAGCTCGACGGGCGCACCGATCGCTACCCTGCCAGCTTCCTCCTCGGGCACATGCAGGTCCAATTCGAGCGAGCGCAGGTCCTCGAGCTGAAACATCACGCTGCCGGCGTCGGCGCGGCCACCCACGTCGATCAAGCGACGGGTGACGGTGCCCGCGAACGGCGCTCGCACCGCCATCTCGCCCAGCTGATGGCGTGACAGCTTCGCCGAAGTTGCGGCGGATTCGGCTGTATACTGCTGCCGGGCTACTTCCTCCGGCGCCACCACCCCCAGCGACGCGACGCTGCGGAGCCGTTCGAGCTCTCTTTTGGCATTGTCGGCTGCCAAGCGATCCCGCTGCGCCAGGAGCTTGCTCGCCCGCGTGTCGAGCCGAGCCAGCACTTGTCCCGCCCGCACCTGGTCCCCTTCCTCGACAAGCAGTGATCGTACGATGCCTGGGCGTTCCGGACGAATCTCGACGCTTCTCAAGGCCCGCAGCGTACCGGAGCTGCGATGGCGCAGCGCCAGGTCGCGCGGCTCGGCGCGCAGCACCTTGATCAGCTGAGCCGATTCCTTGTTGCGTTGCTTGCGACCAGCACCTGCGCCGCGGCCCTGCCATTGACCTCGCCCGCGACGCCCGTCGGCTCCGGAATCATCGGAACAGCCAGGCGCAACCACGATCCAGCCAAGCGAAAGCGCGAACAGCAGCGGGCCACAAGCTACGAGCGCGGAGCTGCGGGACGGTCCCATGAGTCTGGGACACTAGCAGTTCCACGATCCGGGCGCCCATCCTTCTCGCGGCCTGGACCAGGATTTCCCGCGGCACCAGCGCCGCCCGGAGGCTCGGTCGTCCGGGCGCCGCAGGCCCCCGCCAGCATCGCACACACAACACCGATCAGGCGACGCTATGCGGACTTCGAAAACCACGGCGGCTCCAATGGCGGTACCGCACCCCCCGTCCTTGTGCCCCGGCGCCCTTTCAGCGCTCTTAGAGTAGTTCCTCGATGTGCTTGCCGATCTTGCTCGGCTCGTTGATGGGTGCGAAACGCTCCGCGACGCTGCCCTGCCGATCGACCAAGAACTTGGTGAAATTCCACTTGATCCGGCTGCCGAGCACGCCGCCCTTCTGGGCCTTGAGCCACGCATACAGCGGATGCGTGTTGGGTCCGTTGACCTCCAACTTGGCG
>JAKSBK010000109.1 GCA_022361155.1 Pseudomonadota bacterium | reverse complement strand
GGGCCCGCGGAAGAATGACTCGGGTGTTTCGGTGAGGACTGGGCGCCGCTGGCGAGGCGCGACGACGAGGAATACTGCGGGTATTTCGAGGAGGAGCAACATAGCCAGCGGTGGTCAGAACCGGCGAAATGGATGAGTTATTCTTCCGCGGGTCCTACCGTCTTCGTTTCGCCGGCTCCGCAAGGCACCCGCCAGAGCTTACCAGCTCGGGCCATGGACGTGCATGCGACGGCGAGCGAGCTCCATTGGCTGGCCTTTTCGAGGGCCTGAGAGCACGTACCGATCCCACGAGGAAGAACTCGGCACAGGAGTGCTTGAACGCGGGAGCCGCATCGTCGTCTGCGCGCTCGGCTTCGCAGGCCGCGCTTGGGGGTTGTCAACGAGCACAGGGTCTTATGTGGTTAAGGGGAGACGGACCAATCGCCATCGTGCAGCGATCAGGCGCTGCCAGAGAGGACGCCCATGACCATCGCCAGCCACATTCTCTTGGGCACGGATTTCTCGCCGGCCGCGGAAAGCGCCGCCAAGCTGGCGGTGCAGCTCGCCAATCTCACGCGCGCGAGGATCACCGCGGTGCACGTATACTCGCCCGCACTTCTGGGGCCCCCGCCCGGCCTGACTACCCTGGAGCGCAGCAGCCAGGAAACCCAATTCGCGCTCGAAAAGGCGTTGACGCAAGCACTGGAAAAGCTGCGGGACGATCAGATCAAGGAAGTGGCGGACACCCAGATCAAGCTGATCGCGGAGGATAGCCCGGCTGACGCCCTCACCAAGTACGCAAAGGACAACGGCGTGGACCTGATCGTCGTGGCCTCCCACGGCCGAACCGGGCTCGCGCACCTGCTGATCGGCAGCGTGGCCGAAAAGGTAGTGCGCCACAGCCCTTGCCCCGTCATCGTCGCCCGCTAAGTCACCGCCCGACCGCCCAAGTGCGCTATTTCTCTGCGCTGCGCTCCGTGGCTGTGAGGATTTTTTCGAGGACGCAAGCCGGCCTGGCGCCATTCTCGAAACCCCCAAGTTCCTGTTCAGAATGGATGCCAGGGCGAGCGCGCCCGCAGAAAATACCGCAGGAATAGCAGCGCTATTTCTCTGCGCTGCGCTCCGTGGCTGTGCATTTACCCCTGCACCTCCGTGGACCGCGCCGGTCCACTACGCAGCGCAGGGCTACATACACAGAGCGAGGATTTTTTCGAGGACGCAAGCCGGCCTGGCGCCATTCTGGACAGGAACTAAGTTACAAGGCGCAGGTGCGGGGCCGGAGCATACGCGCGGATGTGGCCGCTGTCTTCGGCCACGTACAGCCAGCCGCGGCTATCGACCCGCATCCAGTCGGGAATCAGCTCGCAGGCCGTCACTGCAGCCAGCAAACGACCGTCGGCTGGCCGTAGCAGATGAACCTGGCTCGCCGGTACGAACAAGCACCCGTTGCGTAATACAGGCTCGAGCTGCCGCGGCACATCGTCGGCGAGCGCGTTGCCGAGCTGCTGCTGCCACAGCGGCTCCCCGGCGCGCAGGTCGAACGCACTCACCCTGCCCGTGCTCGCGTTCGAAATCAGCATCCGATCCACCGCCATGACGCTGGTGCCTCCCGAAACGCCGGGATCGGCACAAGACCACAGCTGCCGGCCGCCGATGGGATCGAAGCCCACGAAACGACCGCGGCGACTACCCTCCAGCGCCACCGCCACGGCGTTGGGCGTAGCCAGGGGCTCGGTCGCCGGGTTCGCCCCAAGCCGTCGCGTCCACAACTCGCGACCCGAGAACAGATCCAGCGCGTGGAGCATGGACGTCGGTGCATTGGGGTGATCGGCAACCGCGTAGACTCGCTCCGCGTGGACACTGGGCGTGAGTCGGAAGCGGCCCTGGCCGGACAAACGCCACACCACCTCGCCGCAAGAAATGTCCAGGGCATGCAGCGACGATTCGCCGCTTGCGATGACCGCGACGCGGCCAGCGCGCTGGACCCGCAGCGGTCCGCGGCCCCTGGCCTGAAACATCCAGCGTGTTTCGCCGGTCCGCAGATCAACTGCCACCACACGCTGGGGGCCATCGCTGAGCAGCGCCAGCGGGGGCAGCTGGCCGCCACCTGCGAACATGCACAGCGGATGCGGACTCGGTGCGGATCCGAGCTCTACTTTCGCGACGATGCCTCCATCCGACACGTCGCAGATCTCCACGGCGCCGTTGCTCAGAAAACGCAAAAGGGCCGTGCCCGCCATGCGTGTGACGCATTTCGGAGTAGGCTCGGACCAGATCAACTCCGCGCGCGCGGTCGTCATGGCCAGCGTGCGGCGCGAAGTGGCTGCCACGATGCGATCCCCGCAAAGGAACGTCGAGGCGGTATCCAAGCTGTCGATCTCGGCCGCCCAGCGCTCGGTGTAGCGGGGGCCCTTGGCCCAGCGCGGCGCCGAGTGCTGGCTCGCCGACTCCTCCGGCGCTTCCTGATCGCCACGGGGCACACCCAGGGAGGCGAGCCGCAGCCGCTCCGCGTCGTTGTTCTGGAAGCTGCGACCGCGCTGGCGACGGCGCAGGGTCCGCCTGAGCGAGCGGACCTGGTTGCGCAGCTCGATCAGGCGCAGGTTACGCGCCTGCCCCCGGTCAGCCGCCATCAGCATGCGCGCAAGGTCCGACGCCACACGCAGGATCGGCAGCCCCATGGCCGGCAAGTCGAGCGCCGGCAGCGTGAAGGTCGCGTTCGATCCCAACCCGAGCGTAAGCGCGAGCTCGCCCTGCCCATCCATGCGCGCCCCGACGGCGAACGAACCGCTGCGTAGTCGTACATGGGCCGAGCGTCCAGCCTGGCGTGCGTTGCTCAGCGCGCTGACGAGCTGCACCATGCGTTGCACGGGCAGCAAGATCGGACCGCGCGCCAGGGCCATGCGGCGTCCACGCGAGTAGCCCCACAATTCCCCGTCGAAAAGCAGAGCGTGGGTGTCCGAGAACGCATGAGCACCGCAGCCCGTGTCGGCTAGCACGGACAACGATGCGCTGAAGCCGAACGCCAGAGGGACATTGTCCCCCGGGTTTTGCTGGACACCACCGGCTCGCCGCACCACACGGGGGGTGGGACCGTCGTCATGTCGCACCCGTTGCGGGCCGGCCCGCTCGGCCAGCGAGTGCAGGGCGCGGGCGTCCGGGCACTGCTCGAACGCCGGGACGCTGCGCAGCGCGCACTCGACACAAGCGGCCAGGAGCTCGCCGAGGTCGATCTCACGGTCCAGGAAGAAGACCTCCGGGCAGCCTCCGGTCTCGTAGTGGCTTACCAGGACCTTGTCCCCGCGCCTGACGAAGGCGTACTCGGCCGGCGTCCTGGCCAGCGCGACCAGTGCCTTGCGGCGCGTGCCCTCTGCCAGCGCGCTGAGCGAAGAAATCAGGTCCAGCAGATTAGGCAGCTCGCCCGAGCGCTGCGGCTGATTTGCCGCGAGCATGGCACGTAGCCTATGGACCGGGGCAGAGGAGGCGAAGCTTGATGCACGTGCGACGCTGGAACTGGACACGAAGAGATCACCTTGGGTCATAGGGGCTGCTGATCGGTTTCGAACGGTGCAATTGAAATGGTATGCGGCTCGCGGCGAGCGCGTGAAATAAAAGGATCGCTCGCCGGCGCTGGCAGCTTTCTTGTGTTTCTGGTGCGACCTTGGACACGACTACACCGACCCAAGTGGTGGCTGTGGCCGCCATGATCTTCAAGAAAGGCAAGGTCCTGGCGCTGCGCAGGGCGGCGCACAAGGATGCAGGCCCCGGCTTATGGGAGACCGTTTCGGGCCGTGTGCAATCGGGAGAGCAGCCGCTCGACGCCGTGCGACGCGAGATCGCGGAAGAAAGTCGACTCGAGGTCGAGCTCGACGAGCGTCCAGTTACCGTCTATGCCGCCCGACGCGCCGGTCAGCCCATGATCGTCATACTTTATCGGGCGAAGTTCTTGCGCGGCCGGGTACGACGTTCGCACGAGCACGACGCGCACGCTTGGTGGACCCCGGCCGAGTTCGCCGAAAACTCCCAGATCAAGACCCTGGCCAAGGCCGTGGCACGGGCGGTAGAGCTCGAATGAACCGGCGCGGGCTACCTGCGGGGGCCGGTGCTCCCGGATCCGGATCACTGGCACACTACCTGCTTTGCACCGCTAGCATGCTTGAACCCCAACGCTCGCGTGGCACATCCTGGCACAAGGTCATGCTCCGGGCCCCTTTTTTTTGCCGCATCCGCTACGATAGGGGCCCGTCCTGGAATAGTTTATGCGTTTGGACCAGGACCGGACGCCGCTGGCAAGGCGCAACGGGCGCGAAGGATCCCATGATGCGACAACGACTGCTGATGGTCACGTTGAGCGCGAGCCTGGCTGCGCTTGCTCTCGGCTGCAAAGAAAGCGCTCCCACAGGCTGCTTGTACGGTGGGCAGCTGCGCGTTGTCGGAGACACCTTTGCTGCGTTGGACGGCTGCAACACCTGCACGTGCGAGCCGGACGGCAGGGTGGCCTGTACCTTGCGGGGCTGCGCGCCCGACGGCGGCACGGCTGGAGCCTGTCAGCACGCTGGCAAGGAATACCAGGCGGGGGATCGCTTCCCCGCAGGTGACGGCTGCAACGAGTGCATCTGCCAGGGCGACGGCTTCGTTGCCTGCACCCGACGGGCTTGCCCTGACGGGGGGGTCATGTGCATGTACGGCGGACAATCCTACCATCCCGGCGACTCCTTCCCCGCCACCGACGGCTGCAACAGCTGTTTTTGCGGCTCGGATGGGCAGGTCGCATGCACCTTGATCGGATGTCCGCCCGACGCCGGAGTCGCGTGCATGTACGGCGGGCAGTCCTACCGTCCGGGCGATTCGTTTCCAGCAACCGATGGCTGCAACACCTGCTCGTGCAACCCGGACGGCCAGATCGCCTGTACCCTGATCGCGTGCGCGCCGGACGCGGGGGTCACGTGCATGTACAACGGCCGCGTCCATCAAGTGGGTGATTCGTTTGCAGCCGTCGACGGCTGCAACACCTGCTCTTGTCTGCCGGATGCAACGGTCGCATGCACCGAGATCGCCTGCCCTGTCGACGCTGGCACTGGCTGCGCCTACGACGCTGCGCACTACGCACCGGGTGAGTCTTTCCTGGCTACCGACGGCTGCAACATGTGCTCGTGCCTCGCCGGCGGCACGGTGGGGTGCACGAAACGCGCCTGCAGCTGCGCTTTGGTCAAGCCCCGCTACGACGAAGAGCTCGCGCGCATTCGCATGTGCACGGCCGCGAGCGATTGCGGGCAGGTGCTGCAGGGAACCAGTTGCGGTTGCACGCGCAATCTGGTTGCTCGCAAGGACGCAGTTACGACCGATTTCTACCGGCTCTTGAATGTGAAGCTCGCCGGCGCGCGCTGTGTGGAGCCTCCGGCCTCGACCTGCGACTGCCCGCCGGTGGCAGGTTTTGCCTGCGAGCAGAATACCTGCACCTGGAACTACATCAGGCCCTAGAGCGTGCGCATGCGCGTGCGATCACAGCGTCCATGGCCGCGACGAACCGCTGCGGGCTGTGCTGGCGTCGAATGTAGTCCTGTCCACGCGCCGCCATCTCACGGCAGCGCACAGGCGAGCTCAGGGCCTGCACGACGGTGGCGGCAAGGGCACGCGCGTCATCGTCAGGGCTGACCCACACGATCTCGGAAAGCGGCAGGCCCGCGGCAGCCCGGTGGACGCTGACCGTGGGCAGCGCGCGCGCCAGAGAATCGAGCAACTTGACCGGCAGGCCGCCCGGGACGCCACGTGGAACGAGCGCCAGGTCCGCGGCACTGTGGACGGCGCGTCGCGCCGCTTCGCCCGCAAGGGAGGCAACGCGCAGGCGCGCGCCCAGACCCGCCTTCACCGCTTCACGCCTGAGCCTGCCCGGGTCGGACTCGGTGGCCACCACAAGAAGCGTCTTGGGACGCGAGCGCACGATCGTGCTCAGGCTGTCGATGAGCAGCTCCCACCCCTGATACCGATCGAGATTCCCCGCGTAAAGCAGCACGGCATCGTCCAGGCCGCAGCGGAGCGCCCGGCGAGCCTCACGCCGGTGCTGGTCGCTCGCGGCGGCGCCGACGCTCCATGGCAACGGCAGCAGCATGGCATCGACGCCGTGACGCTCGCCAAGCTGACCGGCTAGCAGCGGGGATATCGCGGCGACAACCGCTGCCGAACGCATGAGTACGCGGTCGGTGTGGCACCCCAGGAGCCTGCTGGTCGAGCTCAACGCCGCGGGCAGGTAGCTCGGCAGCTCCAGCTCCAGATCGGTGTGCGCGACAAACACGAAGGGCCTTGCACGCGCGAGCAACGCTGCAGCTGCGGCTTCCACGTGATGCGCGACCACCACCTTGGGACGCTGCCCGCGCAAAAGTACGCGCAGTGCGGCGGCCAGCCTGAGGTCGAGCGCAAGCTTGCGCAGCGAGGGGCCCGACCTGAGCGAGCGCAGGCGTGGAAAATCGGCCACGCGATGCACGACAAAAGCGCACTTGGGTCCCTTAGCCCCATGGGCGTAGGTCAGCAGCTCGGCTTGGCGCTTCGAGCCCGCGAGCGCATCGAGCATGTGATGCAGGGCAGCCTGGGTGCCCTGCGGGCTCGGGAAGGGCAGGGCTGCGACGTGCAGCGTGTCCAACCATGGCGCGCTCGGCCTGCGGCTCATTCCAGGTAGCCGAGTGCCCGCAGCCGCGCCTCCACGCGGGCCTCGTCGCCCTGGCGTGCCGAGCGTTGCACCGGCGCGCCAGGCAGGCGTCGATGCGTTGCCGCGCGCTCAGGGCTTCCAAAGGGCAGCACCCTGCCGGAGCCTTGCTCGAGGGGCGCGATCCCGAGCCGGGCCAGCACGCTGGCGGTAGCGTCCGCCATCTCGGCATCAAGCTGTCCGCGAGCCTGCACCTGAGGCCCCGCCATGATCAGCAAGCCATGCGGCCGATGACTGCCCGGAAGGCTTCGACCTTTGCGCCCCAAGTATTCGCTCGGCGCAAGACGGCGAAAGGGGCCCGTTCCAGCGGGCGCGCCGGCCGACGGCATCATGTTGTACGAGTATCCGCCGTCGAGCTCGAAGCCCAGCAACAGATCCGGCGCGCGCGAGAGGTAGGGGCCGCGATAGAGCTGTTCGCGCGACTTGACCCAGGCCACGACCGGTCGCCCCGTCCACGGGTCGCGCAGCCCGGCCAGCAGCTGCTCGACGTCACGACGCACGCGGGGCGCATCGCCGGGATGCAGCGTCCCATTGGGCTCGCGGCCGCGCAGATTGAAATGCAAGGCGGGAAAGTAGTTCAGCTCGTCGCTGAAGACCGTGGTGCGAGCCATGTCGATCGCACCGAAACGTGAACTGGACTCGAGCAAGCCGGGCAGGCGAGCACCTGCAAAGCGGTACACGCGCTCGCGCAGCCGAGGGGGCAGCTGGGTCAGTGCCGTTTCCTTCAAGCCACGTGCGAGCCCGGCCGTGGCCGAACGGTGCATTCGCAGCAGGCCCGCCTGCTCGAGGACGCAATTGAGGTACAGCACCTTATCGGAAGAGCCCCCGGAGCCGTGGTCGCTGACCACGGTGACCTCGGTGTCCGGGCCGGCGGCACGAGCCAGCTCCGCCACGGCCTCGTCGAGCGCCTCGTAGACGCGAGCGAGCCCGTCGCGCTGCCGCGCATTCACATGGCTTGGTCGCCGTGGCGACCCTGGATCGTGCAAGGACCACAGATGGTGCGACGCAGTGTCGCTCTCACCGAAATAGAACGCGAACACATCCCAGCTGCGTCGCTCGAGCAGCCACAAGCCAAGCTCGGTCTTTCGTCGCACGCGCCGCACCAGCGCGGCAGGCAGCCGCTCGTGCCAAGCCTCGTGCCCCGCGGCG
>JAKSBK010000108.1 GCA_022361155.1 Pseudomonadota bacterium | reverse complement strand
GACGCGCGGTATGGATCTCGATCTTGCGCAGCTTTTTGACGATCTCGCGGGGGATCACGAAGGAACCTGGTGCCCTGGAACAGTGGGTACTTGCACAACTCGGTGAGGGCCCGTTGTTCTAGGGCACTTCCACCGCCTCAAAGACACGGCGCACGATCTGGTCGCTGCTTACCTCTTCGGCTTCCGCCTCGTAGGTGCGAATGATGCGGTGACGCAGCACGTCGGGCCCCACCGCCTTGACGTCCTCGGGCGTAACGAAACCCCGGTGCCTCAAAAACGCGTGCGCGCGGGAGGTCAGGTTGAGCGCGATCGAAGCGCGAGGCGATGCCCCGTGCGCGACCATATCCCGCAAGTCCTTCAGTCCGATAGCGGCCGGATCACGTGTGGCAGTCACCACATCGATAATGTAGTCCTTGATCTTGTCGTCGGCGTACACGTGGCCGATCGTCTTGCGTGCGTGCAGAATGTCCGCGGGGCTGACCACGCGCTGTACCCGCAGGGCGCCGGTCGAGCCGTCACCGGCTGCAGCCCCGGGGACCTTGAGCTCGTGGTCCGTCATGCGCTCCATGATCTGCCGCTCCTGCTCCCGGTTCGGGTAGTCCACCCGAACGTGCATCATGAAGCGGTCCACCTGGGCTTCGGGCAGCGGATAGGTGCCTTCCTGCTCCAGAGGGTTTTGCGTGGCCATCACCATGAAGGGTCGGTCCAGGGGGAAGGTCGCGTCGCCGATCGTGACCTGTCGCTCCTGCATGGCTTCCAACAATGCGCTCTGTACCTTGGCCGGCGCGCGATTGATCTCGTCAGCGAGCACAAGGTTGGCGAAGATGGGTCCTTTCTTCGCCGTGAAATCCCCACGCTGTTGGTTGTAGATGACCGTACCGATAAGGTCGGCCGGCAGCAGATCGGGCGTGAACTGAATGCGCTGGAACTTCGCCGAGATCGTGTCGCACAGTGTCTTGACCGTGAGCGTCTTGGCCAGACCGGGGACGCCTTCGAGCAACACATGCCCACCGGTCAGCAGACCGATCAGCATCCGTTCCAGCATCTGCTCCTGACCCACGATCACCTTGCGGACTTCGTGCATGATCGCGTCCACGAAAGCGCTTTCCTTTTCGACGAGATCGTTGATGGCTCGTACGTCGCTGTACATGTGGACTCCTCGCGGCTGCCGGCTGCCCGTGGTCCGGCCAATCGCCGGCCGGTTCCGGGACACACGACCGCGCACTCGCTAACACGCCGTCTGTCGCTAGGCAACACACAGGGCGTGCCACCTATTCCCCTCTATTCCCCTCCAGGTCGAGACCGTCGGGGAGGTTGGATGCGATCGCCGGGGCTCCCTTGTGACTTGGCTTCCGACGCGGCAGTCTGCAGCGATGTCAACGACTACGCCGACGTCCGAGAAGCTCTTTCGCCGCGCCTGCCAGAGGCTCCCAGGCGGTGTCAATTCCCCGGTCCGGGCCTTCAAAGCCGTTCCAGGTGTACCCGTCTTCGCCGCAGGCGCGACGGGGGCATGGCTGCTGACTGCAGATGGGCGGCGCTGCGTCGATTACATCGGGTCGTTCGGGCCCATGATCTTGGGTCATGCTCATCCGACCGTGGTGGCTGCGGTGTGCGAGGCCGCGGGCCGTGGCATGAGCTACGGAGTTCCCACCGAAGCCGAGGTCCAGTTGGCAGAGCTGGTCTCAGACGCCGTTCCCTCTATCGAGATGCTCCGAATGACCTCGAGTGGGACCGAGGCCGTCATGGGTGCGGTGCGCGCCGCCCGTGGCTACACAGAGCGTGATTTCGTCGTGAAGTGTGCGGGTTGTTACCATGGCGGGGCCGACTATCTGCTCGTGAAAGCTGGCAGTGGGGCGGCCACGCTGGGCGTCCCGGACAGCGCGGGCGTCCCTGCCGCGGTTGCCGGCACCACCGTGCTCCTGCCCTACAACGACGCCGAGGCCGCTGCCGAGCTCTTTTCCGTCATGGGGAGCCGAATTGCAGCCGTGGTCGTGGAACCTGTGGCCGGAAACATGGGCTGCGTACCCCCGGACCCGGGGTTCCTACGGTCGCTGCGGGAACTGACAAGCCAGAGCGGCAGCGTGCTCATTTTCGACGAGGTGATGACCGGCTTTCGGCTGGCGCTGGGCGGGGCTCAGCAGCTGCTAGGCGTGCGTCCGGACCTGACCACCCTCGGCAAGGTCGTCGGGGGCGGGCTGCCGGTTGGCATCTACGGGGGTCGCCGCGACATCATGGAAACGGTGGCTCCGCTCGGCCCGGTTTATCAGGCCGGCACCCTGAGCGGCAACCCGCTGGCCGTGGCAGCGGGCATCGCCACGCTCACGCTGCTGCGACAGCCTGGCGTGTACGATCGCCTGGATCGCGCGGGCGCCCGGCTAGAGGCGGTCCTTTCGGAAGCGGCGCAGGAAGGCGGCGCGCCCGTGCGGATTCAGCGATCGGGCTCCATGTTGACTCCGTTCTTCTGCGACCGGGCTGTGCGCTGCTGGGAAGACGCGGCGGCCTGCGACACCAAAGCTTTTGGCCGCTGGCACCGGACCATGCTCGATCAGGGGGTCTATTGGCCGCCATCCCAGTACGAGGCGGGTTTCTGCTCGCTCGCCCATGGCGACGATGAGTTCGAAGTCACCCGCGAGGCGGCGCGTAGAGCTTTTGCGATGCTGTAGGCGGGCTTGCGTCCTTGACCCGACCTAGGGACGGTGGTAAAAACCTGCCGCGTTTGACCGGGCGTTCCGTCACGGTCTTGCAGGCCCTGGAGGCGCGCGGACGAGGCGGCGCTCATGTCGTGGCCGGGCCCGGAGAGTCGCAGGCAGCTGCGCGCGGTCGGGCGAGTCGCAGCGGTCGGTGTCGAAGTCACAGCGCTCACCTGCGCAGGTGCGGCGGGAGGCTACTGGGCGGATGGCGCCTTCGAAACCTCACCTTACCTGACATTGGGCGGGGTTTTTCTTGGCTCACTTTTTGGACTCAAGCGTCTCCTGTCCCTCAAGAATGTCCTTAACCCCGACCATGTCCTTAATCGGGATGACCCGCCCGACGTTGGTGCATAGAACCATGAGAGCTTCGCTCAACTACTCGTCTTCGCTTCACATTCTGTTTGCCGGTCTCGCTGCCTGCACGATCGTGCTCTTCGCGATGGGCCGCCAGTTCGTCCCGAGCTGCGCAGTCGGCGTGGCTATAGCCGTCGCCAACTGGCTGCTGCTCTGCTTTGTCGTCCGGCGCCTCACCCGCACCAGAAGGCCACGCTACTTCGTGCTGCTCTTCCTCAAGCTCGCCGCGCTTCTGGCGGCAGTTGCGGTGCTGGTGGCGGGTGGGTTCGTGGAGGGCGGCCCGTTCTTGATGGGCCTGGCTGCACTTGTTTGCGGTCCGTTCGCGAGCCTGTCACTTTCGGGCAGGGTTAGCCGTAGCCGGCCAGTTCGCGGCGGGCAGCGGCCTGACCTCACACACCGCCTAGGACGAGATCCATGTTCGCCCAGTCCAGGCGGGCCCTAAGCCGAACGGAGCAGGCGGAAAGCTGGCGCTTCCTGCGGACTGGGTCTATCTAGAGCGCCGAAACCGACCGGTGCTCCAAGGGCAGCCGCACGCCGTCCGGAATCTACCATGCCGCACGGACAATCCTGGTTCAGCTTCCTTCCCTTTGACCGCGAGCTCGAGGCCTTGGTGCGGCTGATGCCGTTCAGCGCTGACGGCAAGACCTGGCTGATGGGCGAGCCGGTCAGCGTGGCCCACGTGTACGGCGCAGTGCTTATCGTCCTGCTGTTGGCCGTCCTAGCCCTCGCGACTTCCCGCAGTCTGAAAGCCGCGGGACCCGACAGGCTGGTGCCCGAGGATCGGCTCACGTTGCGAACCTTCGCAGAGCTCTTCGTCGGAACCATCTATCGGTTCATGGCCGACTCCATGGGCCCACGGGCCGCTCGTCATTTCTTGCCGCTGATTGGAACCTGCGCGTTCTTCATCTTTTTCTCGAATAGTCTGGGTTTGATTCCCGGCTTCCTACCACCGACCAACAAGCTCGACACCACGTTGGCCTGCGCGCTGGTGATCTTCTGTGTGACTCACGTCTACGGGGTGAAACACCACGGTCTGAGCTACTTCAAACATTTCCTCGGTCCCATCGTGAAGTGGCGTGCAGCGCCCCTCATAGTGCTTATGCTGTTTTTGGAGACCGTCAGCCATCTCGTTCGACCGCTGTCGCTGTCCGTGCGGCTGGCGGCAAACATGGACGCTGATCATCGGGTACTGGACCAGTTCGGCGAGCTGGCCCCCTTCCTCATCCCGATCCCCATGCTCCTGTTGGGTGCCCTCGTAGTAACCGTACAAACATTGGTTTTCTGCTTGTTGTCAACCGTGTATATCGCCATGGCCATCGAACAGGGGGACCACTGAGTGGCCACGGTTTCTCGTCCCCCGCCCCTAGAGCGCCGACCGGTTTGAATCCTATGCGATCCCGCACCTTTCGTCCCAGACCCGGCTTGCCTGCTCGCTCCTCACTGTGGCGTAGCCCTGCTACGCCTCGTTCCGGGGCTGAAGGGCCTTCGGGTCTGGAACGAAATGCTTGGATTGCATCACGTATTCAAACCGAACGGGGCTCAGGCGGCGACCCTGTGATATGGTTCAAGGAGGATCTCCGATGAGAACACTATGGCTTCGTTTTGTTGGTTTCGCGATTCCGTTGTTGACCACAGCGACGGCTTTTGCGGACCAGGGTGCGAATGAGAACGACATCAGGGCGTTTGCTTACCTTGGCGCCGGTCTCTCGATCGGAATCGCGGCTGCAGGTGGCGGGATCGGTCAGGGACGCGCTGCAGCTTCCGCACTGGAAGGGATCGCACGCAATCCCAATGCCTCCGACAAGATCTTCACGCCGCTCATTCTCGGCTTGGCTTTGATCGAGTCGTTGGTCATTTACGCTTTGGTGATCGCCATCATGCTGCTACTGAAGTGATGACCCCGTCGCCGGTGACGGCGCAGGGGCGACCCGTGTGGTAGCCGACTCTTTGCGGTAACGGCGTGTGCCCTTGCACCGAATGGCGCGCTCGAGGCGCACCTGGCTCGGGGCACTGCGCGGCGTCATACTTTGTGCGATGCACGAGAATCCGAAGTCAGAGCCCAGGAGCGAGCAGCCCGCGGGCCGAGCGGCGGAGACATTGGGCGAGCGGGCCGGCCTCCCGCCGTTTCTCAAGGTCATCACGGTGCTGGTCATGCTTGGGGCCGCGCTGGCGTTCTTGCTGTTTGGCAGTCAGGCCTCGGATGCGTTCGTGTACTCCAAGCTCGTCCATGAGGTCGCGGCCGCCCCGGATAGCTTTCGTGGGCGCGAGCTGCGGATCGAGGGGGATCTGACCAAGGGTTCGCTTCGGTTCCGGGAGCGTCCCTGCGAGTGGCGGTTCGTGATCGAGAAACAGGGCCAGCGGATTCCCGTGCGTTTTCCCCAGTGCATCGTTCCGGATACCTTTCAGGACGGTGTGGGACTGAGCGTGACAGTCCAGGGGCGCTTGCAAGAGGACAACAGCTTCCTGGCCAACCAGGTCGTGCCCAAGTGCCCGTCCAAGTACGAAATGAAGCAGCGCTTCGAGCAGGGCGAGCAGATGCCGCACCCACCTGTGGGGGACGACCTCTCCGCCCTCCGCGGCCCGACCTCGCCGTACTGACGCGAAACAGCTCGGCACGGAATCCTCAATTCGTAACCGGCGTTGCTTTTTTTACCCGGATGATATTGCGCTCGGATTGTGGCCGGGTAATAATCGGGCGATGTCCAATCAAGCTCAGGAAAGGGTGTTCGTGGGGTTCGTGGGGCACGAGCTGCTGGCGCGGGGAGGCCTTGCAGATGTGGTAAGGGCCGCCAAACGCAGCCACGACGAGGACGCCGGCGCCAGAATCTGCGTTTATGAAGAGGAAGGCGCGAGCTTGCTCGAGCTCGACCTACGGGGCTCCATCAAGGATGTCCTGGACCGGCTGGCTGTCGAGAAGCGAGCCGAAGGAGCTGCGGTCGAGGAGCTGTCTGGCCCCGGCAAGCGTGGGCCCGGGAGACCCCGCTTGGGTGTGATATCGGGCGAGGTGTCGTTGCTGCCAAAGCACTGGAAATGGCTGCGCGAGCAGCGTAGCAGCGCGTCGGCCACGCTGCGCAGGCTGGTCGACGCCGACATGAAAGCGCGTGCGAGTGAGCGAGCTCGAGAGCGTGCGATCGACGCTGCGCACCGGATGATGTGGGATCTGGCCGGGGATCTGCCGGGGTTCGAGGAGGCGGGTCGAGCGCTGTTCGCCCAGGACTTCAGCGCCTTTCGCAGGCTTATCGAAGGCTGGCCGGAGGCGATCCAGGGCCAAATGCACAGGTTCATCGATCGCGTGCAGGTCAGTGAACCGCCACCGGCAAGCGTCAACCCGCGTCGGGCCGGCACCGTCAGGCCCTAAACCTAACCCAGGTCGGGGCCGGCTCCGGCTCCACTCGGCCCCAACCCGGGTCGGGTCGGCACCAACCCGACGTTGGGCCGGATTCGAAGCCCGGGTGTCGCCAACCCGGGTCGAGTCGGCTATGGCAACTGCCATGGTAATATTCTTGTTATGGCGTCGCACGCAGGAACAGGGCTGGGATCCTGAGCGTGTTGCCGCGAATCTGCGGAGCACCTTCGCGCCGCTATTCAAGATGCTTCCGAAGGCGACCATTCGACAAACCCCCGTGGCGAGCCTTGTCATTCTCGAGCTGCCCGTGCAGGGGTGGAAACCACCGTTCTTTGAAGAGGATACCGAGCGCTGGGCACTCGCTCCGAACTACCCGGTTAACGCCCGCGCAATTCTGGCGGCAAACGGGACGCACTGTCAGGACGACGGCCTTCTGCTGACCCTGGGACGCCAGCTGCGGGAAGACCCTGCTCCGTTGTTGCGTGACATTTCGCCGCCGTTCTCGCTGATCTGGGCGTCGAAGCGGACCGGCGAAGTGTTCGCACAGAATGACGGGCTGGGGCGGTCGCAGCTCTTTGAGTATCAAAGTCGCCAAAAATGGGCTCTCACCAATCGAATAGTTTCCTTTCGGGCACTTGGTGTCCCTCTTGAACCGGTGCCAGAAGATTGGGCCGTTCGTTGGACGTTGGGCTGGTTCCCGATGAACTTGACCGGCTATAGAGCGATCAGATTTCTCGACCCAGCTACCGAGCTGCGAATCAGCTCACAACGCGTGAGTAGAACGCAGCATGATGTCTTATCCAAATGGATTGGCTCCGGGCATCTTCCGCGGGAAGATTGCCTGGAAATGGCCCGCTGTTCGCTGCTCAAGCAGCTCAAGGCCGCGCAGCCACAGATGTCGGAAGATCCAGAAGTCGGTCTGTCGGGTGGTCGAGATACACGTGCCGTGGCATCGTCACTTCGCGCGTTGGGTATGGAGTTCCGGGCTCGCGTTACCAACCGGACGGGAAACCCCGATCTGATGGTCGCGAAGGACTTGGCGAGAATCGCCAATCTTCCCCTGGAGGTTCGAGGCAATCCCAGACCACCTCCGGCCCATATTGATCAATGTCGCAGGGCTATTCACCTCGCGTTACTCTGGCAGGGTGGATATCGGCCCGCGCACAAACACAAGACGTTTCTTGCCAACGCGAACAGCTTGGATGGCGGTGGGGTCTCGATCGAGGGACACCACGGTGAGATTGGGCGAGCCTTTTACTTGAAGAAGATTGGCTTCACAGAGTCGAGAGCGGCCGGGCAGGATGAACGATTCGTCGAAAGGCTGACGAAGAAGATTCCGCCCTTCACTCGAAGGCTCGTAAAGAACCGCGTTCGCGAGATTATTGAGGAGGCTTGCAGGCAAGCGGATTCGTTCGGTCTGACGGGCACTGCCCGATTGGAGTTCTTCTACCTCTACGAGAGGACACGACGAGAGCGTCAAGGTGCAATCAGCTCGCAACCTGGTATTATCCTAGTCCCTTTTCTGAATCCGGAATTCATCCGGGCCGTCTTCGCTTGTCCGGAAGATCAAGAAAAGCTCAACGATCCATTTCATAAGCACATCGTCGGGGTGAACGCACCAGATTGGTCCGACGTCCCATACGACACGGATGTACAGAAGGGGAATGCTGCGTTTGCGTATGATGTCAACGAGATGACGGATTCGGGGAGCGGCGTTTCTCCAACTTGGATGACGCCGGCTAACCGGCGTGAATACGACAACCAGCGCTACTGGAACGATGTGGCAAAGCCGCTGATCGACGGATGTCTCGAACGGGGCGACTTGTGGTCGGAGATATTCGACCCGGATCTGGTGAAGGAGCGCTGGGCGGAAAAGCCGGACGAATTGGTGATTATGCATCTACTTCCGGACGTGTTACAGGGGCATCGGTCGCAATAACTCGTGGGTTTCGGCGAGGACTGGGCAGCCCGGCCCCAACCCGGGTCGGGTCGGCCATGGCTTGCTACCTTGGACGGCAGCGCGTAGATCGCGGGTCGTGTCCAACGGCTACGAGGTGCTCTTGGACGGGCAGGCCATCGCTCGCATCGTCCGACGTATGGCGTACGAGATCATTGAACGCACGCGTACGATCGAGCGTCTGGGTCTGGTGGGCGTCAGGCGGGGTGGTGTTCCGATCGCGCGGCGCATTGCAGCCGAGCTGCTCCGAGCCGAGGATCGAGCAGTGCCGGTGGGCACGGTGGACATCGCTCTGTATCGCGACGACGCGGCCACCGCGCTTCCGGATCCCAAGATCGGCCCCAGCGACGTCTCCTTCGATGTCGACGGTTGGGATATCGTCGTCGTGGACGACGTGCTGCACACGGGGCGTACGGCGCGGGCGGCCATCGAGTGTCTGCTCGACTATGGCCGGCCCCGGCGAGTATGGCTTGGCGTGCTCTGCGACCGCGGAGGCCGCGAGCTGCCGATAGCGCCCGATTTCGTGGGGCGGAGCGTCGACGTACCCGAGGGACGCATGCTCAACGTCGTCCTCGATTCGGCCACGCCGGATCGCGCAGTGGTCGAGTGGCAAGGTGGGTCGCCGGGAGCTTCGGGTGACTGAGCGTCGCTTTCGTCACAAGCATCTGCTGGGCATGGATAGTTTGTCCGCCGCCGATGTGCGATTGGTGCTGGATACCGCGAGCGCCTTTTTCGAGGTCTCGCGGCGTCCGGTGCGCAAGGTACCGACGCTGCGCGGCAAGACCGTGATCAACCTGTTTTTCGAGGCGTCTACGCGGACACGCACGTCGTTCGAGTTGGCTGCCAAGCGACTCTCGGCCGACGTAGTCAACGTCGCTGCTTCCGGGTCGAGCGTTACCAAGGGCGAGACCCTGCTCGATACCTGCAGGACCCTGCAGGCCATGCATCCCGATTTCCTGGTGCTGCGCCACGGCTCTTCGGGCGCTCCCCATTACGTCGCACGTCATTTGCGCTGCAGCGTGGTCAACGCAGGCGACGGATCCCACGAGCATCCCACCCAGGCGTTGCTGGACGCCTTCACGATTCAACGCACGCTCGGGACTCTGAACGCGCTGACGGTCTGCATATGCGGCGACGTCGAGCATTCACGAGTAGCCCGATCCAACGCCAAGCTGCTGCAGCTGTTCGGCTGCGAGGTCCGAATAGTCGGCCCGGAAACGCTCTTGCCCCGAGACTCGGCCGCCCTCGGGGTCAAGCCCTACAGCGATCTCGACCAAGCCCTCGAGGGTGCCCACGTCGTCATGCTGCTGCGGCTGCAGCGCGAGCGATTGCGTGGCAGTCTGCTTCCGACCCTGCGCGAGTACAGTCGCAAGTTCGGCGTAAGCCAGGACAGGCTGAAGCGTGCACGCCAAGACGCGATCGTGATGCATCCAGGTCCCATGAATCGAGGGGTGGAGATCCACCCGGCCTTGGCGGACAGCGCGTTCAGCGCGGTGCTTGATCAGGTCGAGGCGGGGGTGGCCGTACGCATGGCGTTGCTGTACTTGCTGGCGCAGGAGAGCGAGCCCGATCAGGATGCCGCCGAGCCGTCTCTGCCGTCGAGCAAGGTTGGCTAGCCTCACGATGTCGATGCGGGTTGCAACAGGCTTGGAGCGAATCGCGGCCGGGGATTCGGAGGCCCTGGCTCTGGTGCGCGGCAAGCGGCTTGGTCTGTTGGCCCATGCCGCCAGCGTGGATCGCACGCTGCGGCACGCCCGCGATATCCTGCTTGATGCCGGCTGCACCCTGGCCGCGCTCTTCGGTCCCGAGCACGGCTTTGGCGGCGGTGCTCAAGACATGGTCGCCGTCAGCGACGCGCGTGATCTGCGAACCGGCCTGCCCATCTTCTCGCTGTACGCCGCCAGCGCCGATGCGCTGCAACCGGACGCGGCCTGGCTTGGCGGGCTGGACGCGGTTGTGGTCGACCTGCAGGACGTGGGCAGCCGCTACTACACCTATGCGTGGACTGCCGCCCTGATGCTGCGCACCGCTGCGCGCGCGGGCGTCCACACGATCGTGCTCGACCGGCCCAATCCGCTGGGAGGCGAGATCGTGGAAGGCGCGCCGCAGCGCCCCGGCTACCGTTCTTTCGTGGGGCTGTTCGACGTGGCCGTGCGTCACGGGCTGACGCTCGGCGAGTTGTGCAATTGGGCGCGGCGCGTCGATGGCATCGACGAAGCTGCCTTGACGGTGTTGCGCATGAAGGGCTGGCAGCGCGACATGCGCTTCGAGCAGACAGGCCTGCCGTGGGTGCTGCCGTCACCCAACATGCCAACTCCGGACACCGCCCGTGTATACCCCGGCGGCTGTCTGATCGAGGGCACCAATCTGTCGGAGGGGCGCGGCACCACGCGCCCGTTCGAAATCTGGGGTGCTCCCTTCCTCGATGGCGCTGCTCTTGCCGGGTCCGTACGCGTTGCGGGCGCTCGCCTGCGTCCCGTTTCCTTCGAGCCGGCCTTCCACAAACATGCTGGCCAGGTATGTGGAGGCGTCCAGGTGCACGTGACCGAGCCGGATGCCCTGCGCGCCTACGAGCTGTACCTGCTTCTGTTGGCAGCCGCGCGCATGCAGGCACCGGACGCTTTCGCGTGGCGGCGCGAACCCTACGAATTCGAAACCGAGCGCCCTGCGATCGATCTGCTGACCGGCGGACCCGAATACCGGCAGGCGCTCGATTCCGGGTCGGGTCTCGAGGAGGTGATCGCGCGGGAACACGAAGGCGCACTGCGTTTCGACCAGCAGAGGCAGCCATCGCTGCTCTACTGAGCGCCCAATGCACACTGGCGATGTGGGCGGCTCGACAATCCTACCTTGGTAGGATAGCGTGATTCGCATGGCAGCGACGAAAGTGAGCGTGACGCTGGACGAGACGGACGTGAAGTGGGCACGCGCACTAGCCAGACGACGCAAGACCAGCCTATCGGCGATCCTCGGACAGGGGCTCGCTCAACTGCGAGCCTTTTCCGCACAAGAGCGCTACCTGGGTGATTTCAAGGGCAGGCTCGATGAGCAGGAAATCGCGAGAGTGGAGAAGGAGCTGGCCGAGTGAGGGGAGTGACGTTCGATACCGGTGCGCTGATCGGCCTGGAGCGGAGAACAGGCAGGATGGTTCACGTGCTCGCGGCGATAAACCGCCACAGGTTGCCGGTCACGATTCCCTCCGTGGTGGTGGCCGAGTGGTATCGACAACAGCATGACGCCGAGAAGATTCTCGGCTTGGCAGTGCGAATCGAGCCGCTCTCGGGTGCGCTGTCTCGCGTGGCGGGCAAGGCGCTGCGCATGGTGGGAGGACGAAACACGATCGACGCCATCGTGATGTCCTCGGCGGCGCAACGCGGGGACGCGGTCTACACGAGCGATGTCGATGACCTGAGCTCGTTCGCGCAGGCGTTTCCAGACGTGAGGGTGTCTTGGGTCTGAGTGCGTCGGAGCTCACGGACTGCGCGGTTCGTATAGACTGCGCGGTTCGTATAGATTGCGCGGTGCGTGACTATAAATAGGCGGCGGTCATGACAAGGAGCCAGGCGCATGGACCTGCGCTACACTTTTGAGGCGCTTTGGTGCACGGCGATCCCATCCGGTGTTGTGGACGCGCGTTGCGGTCGATCTGCTGCGCGCTCGCAGCCGCGTTGGCGGCCGGCGGATGTGGCTTGCGCACGAGCAACGACTTCCTGGGCGCGCCCGGGGCGGCGATGGGGGGTTCCTTCGCAGGTACGGGTGGGCCCTCCGCGGCCGGTGTGGGCGGGCAGGCGAGCCCGCAGGGCACCGGAGGGCTCGGGGGTCCGGCTGGCTTTCCCGGGCAGCCTCCTCAAGGGCTCGGCGGGCTGTGCAGTGCTTGCGAGAACAACTCGCAGTGCGGGGCCGCCGCCGACTTGTGCCTGACCGTGCGCTCGACCGGGGAGCGCTTCTGCGCGCGCGACTGCGCGGCGTCGGCCTGCCCCGATGGCTACGCCTGCATCACCACGTCCTCCGGCATGCGCCAATGCGTTCCGCTGTCCGGCACCTGCGTGGATCCTGGGCCTGCCGGCATGGGCGGGATAGGCGGCGCTGCGGGCGCTTCCGGTACCTTGGCTCCGCCTCCGCCCGTGACCGGGGGCGTGCCGGGAACGCCCCACTGTCAGCCCGTTTCCGTCTGGCACGGCATGATGGCGCAGTTCGAAGATCGCGTGCTCGATCTGGTCAATCAACGCCGCTCGATGCCGGCGATCTGCGGTTCGGTGGAGCTCGCACCGGCGCCGCCGCTAACCCCCAACGCGGCGCTGCGCTGCTCGGCCCGCCTGCACTCCAAGGACATGGCGGAGCGGAATTTCTTCGAGCACACCAACCCCGACGGCAAGAGCGCATCCCGCCGCATGACCGACGCCGGCTACCGCTGGCGCGCCTCCGGCGAGAACATCGCTTTTGGGCAGAGCAGCCCGGAGGAGGTGCTGCAGACCTGGATGGAAAGCCCGGGCCACTGCATGAACATCATGCGGGCAAGCTTCCGGGAGCTTGGCGTGGGTGCCTTTCTCGCGCAGGCCATGACCCAATGGGGTCCCCGGGACCGCATCTACTGGACCCAGAATTTCGGGTCGCGCTAGCGGGGAGCCGTCTGCGGGGGCGCCGACTGGCAAAGGACCTGGGGCCGGGTTAGTAACAGCTGGGTGAAGATCGAGGCTGCAGTGTGGGCCTGGGCTGGTGTGCTGGTAGGAATTGCCGCCTGTGGGGGGGGGGATCCTTCGCCAGGCGGACCTGGAGCCGGACCGCTTCCGGCCACCCCGGGGGGCGCGGTTCCGATACCGGTTCCAGGGCGCTCCTGCACCGAGTTTCCTCCGCCTGCCGCGCTACGAACCAGCTGCATGCGCAGCGGTAGCGGGCTTGCCGGCGACTGGGCGCGCTGCATCGGGGGCATCACGGACGACTACGGTACCAGTGTGGCCGTCGGACCGGATGGAAGCGTCTACCTGGGCGCGGGGGTGGGCAAGCTGTCCGACTCGGATCGCATGGTGGCGCTCCACTGCTGGGGGCTCACGCTCGAGCAGGCGGGCGCGTTGAGCGCGGGCGGCATGCTTTTCAATACCAACGCGGACGAGGATCCGCTCCTGGTCAAGTACGGGCCCGACGGCACGGTGCAGTGGGTCCGTTCGGCCATGGGCACGGGCGGGGAGGGTGAGGTGCGTTCCGTCGCGGTCAACCCGATCGATGGCAGCGTGGTCATCGTCGGGATGTTCGTAGGTCAGGCCAACTTCGGCCCCCCGGCGCAGCTCATGTCGCACTACCTCGATCTCTTTGTCGCCAAGTACCGGGACACCGGTGCTCTAGATTGGGTCCGGACAGCCACGGTCGAGCCCGACGCCGGGCTCGAGGCGAGCGCCAGGGGGTTCGGTGTGGCCATCGACAAGGGTACCGGCAACATCGTGGTCACGGGGGATTTTCAGGGCAGGCTGAGTATCGCCGCCCCACCCGGCGCGTTGAGCGTTACCGCGCAAGGCACCCGGGATCTTTTCGTGGCGGGATTCTCCGCGGACGGCCGGATCCTGTGGCTGGATGAAGCCGGTGGGCCCATGGACCATTCGGGTGGTCGCGACGCTACCGTGGAGCCCGATGGCAGCTACATAGTGCTCGGGGAGCTGGCTGGAGGCGCCGCCGAGCACTTCACCGATGGTTTCGGTGGGGACATCGTCGTGCCCGACTACGGCGGCCCCGGTCGCAACACCGACGTGGTGCTCGCGCACTACGGGTTCGACGGGCGCGTGCTGTGGGCGACTCACGCAGGCTATCCAGGCGAGCAAACACGCGCAGGCGGCGTGTCCCACGACTCCATCGGCAACGTGTACGTGGCTGGCTGGTTCCGCGCCTGCGCCTTCTTTCCTCGCCTTGCGGTTCTGCCCGGTGCTCTGCCACCACCTCCCCCCTTCGATCCGAGCTCCCCTGTTCCGCCGCCGTGCATCGAGACGCTGACGGATGCCGCGATCCAATCCGCTTCCAACACGGCCTACGATCAGTTCCTGGCCAAGTACGACGCGGCGGGCAACCTGCTATGGGTCAAGGCCATCGGGCTCGCCGGCGACGATCGCGCTTACAGTGTCGAGGTGTTCGACGATCCAGCGAGAAACCTAGCTGTCGGAGGGCCCTTCCTGTACCTGGGCGGAAGCCTGGGGTCACCACTGCCCCGCACCCAAGCTCACGAGGATTCGATCGCGCAATACGATCTCAACGGCGTGCTGCGTTGGACGAGGACCGCATCGAGCGACGAGGACAGCAACCTCGAGGATCTCGCCGTGGACCCCAACGACGGGTCTGCGGTGGCGTCCGGCGACTTCAGCGGCACGATGCTCTTTCCAAACGGCGTTACCTTGCAGTCGGCAAGCCCCGAGATCTACACGTACGACATCCTGCTGTGGAAGGTCCCCGCGCTGCCGCCGTGACGGCCAAGGGCCCTCACTCGATTCCGGCAAGCCACCGCCTCCGGCGGTGAGACTCGACAAGGTTCGAAGGTGGCACCCGATCAATCGACCGATACCCGGGCTGCGTCCATCGTCCATCCACAGTGTTTCGAGGTCATAGTAGCGGCGCGCGTCTTCTTGGAAGACGTGCACGATCACATCGCCGCACGAAGCCAGCGTGAGGGTCAGGAGGTGGCGGTTCGGGTGCGGCCACGCCGTGGTTAGCCTTGACCCGACGCCGCGTCGCCCTGGCCCGCGTCTGGCTGGCCGGCTTCCCCAGCGTCCCAAGGCGGTTCGGGTAAACAAGTCCAGGTCCCG
>JAKSBK010000107.1 GCA_022361155.1 Pseudomonadota bacterium | reverse complement strand
GATGTTCCAGGTGCGGTCGACTGCATCCTCGACGTCGAATAGCCCGTGGTTCCACGTGACGTTGCCCAGGTTGCGGTACGGCTGGGCATTTATGTTGACCACGAAACCATTGTGGACGAAGCCGTTGACATCGACCACGGCTCGCCGACTTATGTACGTAATCACGGATGCAGGACACTACGAACGCTTCCAAGCGGGTCGGGGTGGGGCGGCGGCGTCTTCCGCCCCGCTGTGCGGGGGTGCGGGGTTACGGCGGCGGTCCGAGCGGGAAGGAGGAATGGCTCTCGACCGAGCTCTGCGTCAAGAGCCGGCGACCCCCGGCTTCTACGACTGCGAGGTGCTGGCGTGACAGCTGAACGATCGCACGGCCCGCGGGCAGACGCTGCATCAGACTGCTGGGGATAACGTGCTCGCCGTCGTCGTTCAACGTGCACCTGAGCTCCCGTTCGGGCAAGCCACTGGCGGGCGTGTACACGGCGATGCTCAGCGCAAGGGGCGCCTGCCCCCGGCCCGTCCAGATCAGTCGCAGATCGGTCCGCTCGATGGGGCGTCCGCCCTGCAGTGCGGGAACCGAGATCGCGTCCGGCAGGGGTGGCAGCCGGAGCGAGACCGGAGCGGCCAGATCGCCACCCTCGGCCTTGAGCTCGTAGAGCGCGCCATTGCGCGGTTGCACCGCGTGAAGCTCGAGCGAGTAGGGTGCGAGAGGCACGCCTTCATGCATCGGCGCTGCTTGGGTGTCGAAAAGATGCTGGCGCCCTGCGTCCACCAGGACGATACGGTCCACGGAATGCCGGCATCGAGGTCCGAGCCTGGGCGGGGCTTCTCCCTGCACGACTTCGCACCGGTCTTGAGCAAGGGCGGCCGGAGGTAGGGGCTGCAACCGCCAGTCGTCCGTGCGTCGTGTCAGCTCCGAGTGAAACTCCGCGCTGGCAGTGACCCGCGTCCTCGGCAAGGCCACGTCCTGGCCCGAAGTGCCATCCCAGGTCGTCCAGACCTTCAATTCCACCCGACCACTGGCTCGGGCCAGCAAAGGGGCCTGGGGCGGAGGGGGCGTCCAGGGCGGTTCATAGGTTGCGTGGTAGCGCCGAACGATCTCATCGGCGCCGAGCGCGCAGTCGTATGCCCTGCCTGGATCCCGGTCGCCGTTGGCGAAGCAGCGGCCATCGACCTCGATCACGCTGCGACAGGAGCCATGCCACTCCACCTGAACCAGCCGGGCGTCATGAATGCGCGCAGCCTCCAACGCGAGCTGTTGGCCCAGCCCCTGACAGGGACCAAGACAGGTAGCAGCGTCACCCACCCGGCAGCCCCCGAAGTTGGACTGGTACCATGACAAGCAGGCCCCGGTGTGTGCACGTGCCTGGCACAGGGCGGGGCTCGCAGGCCCGAGCGAGCGCCGGAGCCCGCCCTCGAACGTGCAGTCACAATACGAGCCGGTCAACCCATTGACGTTGCTCAGGAAGCGGCACTCGTGTGCCGCGGCGTTTCCGGGCGGCGACCTGGGCTGTCCGAGCCTGGCGACGGTATCTCGGACCCCGGCGTTACAGGCATCGATCTCGTAGCACATGCCCTGCAGCGTCAAGCTCGCGCCTACCGGCGGGCTTCCGGGCGCAGGCGCCGGTGGAGGAGGCGGTGGCCCAAGCGGCCACGGAGCGGGCGCTATCGGAATCGAGGGGGAACCAGGGAACGGCGCAGGGGGCGCGACCGGAATAGGCGGCGGCGCAGGAAACGGAGCGGGCGGCATCGCGCTTGCAGACGGCTCCATGCTCCCGGGAGGCACGACCTCCCCAGCGCACGCGACGACCAGGCTGCCGAGCAACGAGGCCAGCCGAGCCCAGGCGCCAGCGTTCAAATAGTTTCGTTCTTCCATTTTTTCATGACGCATATTTGCTGTTCCCCACCTATTGTCTGTTTAGTTGTCCAGCAAATTTCGAGCCATCAACGAGACCGATAGGGTCTGCTGTAGCCCTGGGACCACTGTAACGGTAAAGCTTGTTGGTTCAGGTCCTAGAGGTCACGAAAAATCGTGCGCTGCTCCGATCCGAGTCCCGGCCTTGACGCCGATCGGGAGGCGCGATCCCGATTTGGGGCCAATCGGGGTGGCCTGCGGGTCCGACGGGGGTTATTCGGGCGGGGCCGGAGAGGGCGGCGGCGGTCCTGGCACGAGTAGCCCGCCCCCCATCGCCACTCCCACCGTGGGCGCTCTGGGCGTGGAGATCGTGCGGGTAGAGCTCAACCAGGCCTCTGCCGCGGTGCTCGCCAAAGGGGGCGAACCGACCCCCCAAAAGGACATCGTCGCCCCGGTCGTCGGTGGCCGCACCGCGTTCGCACCAAACCAGGTTTGGTGATCGGACGTTCGCTGACACGACCCCCGACGGGCATCTTGCGAGGATCTTCAAGGGAGGCTACCGGCCATTGCCACACACGTGCCGGCCGACCATCGAGGCTGCCGCCAATGTCGCTGCGGCGCGGTGCAGCGCTACCTAGGGACGGCTTGCGAAGCGCTAGGTTTGCTGCGTCCCCGAAGCAGAGGGGTCCACGATTTGCCGCCGTCCCAGAGAACCGTCAAAGTGATACTGGGCAGGTTGTAGAAGAAGACAACGCGCGCAGCCCAGTTTCCATAACCAAGGAGGCGCTGTTCAACCTTCTCACGCGTCCACGGGTATTCTGGACGAGCGGTCTTTGGCCGGTGGATCTGGCGAGCTTTGCCGCGAACGAACTTATAGAAGTCGCGCTCCTCGTCAGCGTTGTGGAAGACTCGAGGGTCTCCCGCAAGTCGATCCTCGTTGGGAACCACAGTCAACGGTGGTATCACTGAAAAATTGTCGAGTCCAAGCGCGTCCATTGCCTTGCGAATGTTCTCGAGCCCGGTCGGCGTGGCAAGTCCGAACGACAGATCGACCGGCAGCTCTCTAAGCTGCTGTGCACGGCGGTCCTCCAGCGGTCGGGCAAGGCGCTCACCAAGCACTACTCCGGTTCCAAGTTCTCGTCGCAATTGTTCTTCAGCGCCGAGCCACTGCGCAAGGGTAGTAATGGCATGCCCGCCCTGCCCGCAGAAGTCATCCCAGAGGATCAAACCCTGCGTAGTCGAAGCCTCTAGGGCGACCTCGAGTTGAAGCACATCTCTTCTGAGACCCTGGGAGACGTCGCCCATCAGGTAGGACAGCATCGCGCTGCTGTCCCCTGTTGATCCTAAGGGACAGAGGAACGCGGGGTCGATGCGATCAGCCGACTCCGCGAGCGAGTACTGCAGCGCTCTGACAAAGAACGCGCGATCCTTGAAGTCTATCGTTTCAAGGAATCTCAGAGCGACTCGCACTCTCTCAACACAGTCGAACCGCCTAAGGTGGTTTGCAGTGGTGACTGTCGAGACTGGCACACCGTCAGGGGACTGGTATCGACCAAGCCGCTCTCCAACCTGTAGAATGCGGGGCGTTGCGACTCTCAGGAAACGCTCGATCAAACCAACGCCGGTAGAGCGCGTTTCCTTTCTAAGGTCTCTCGCCAGGGTTACCGGGAACTCGTCGGATTCAAAAAATCCATTTTGCTTCAATACCCGGATCGATCGCCGCAACTCCAAAGGCTCGATTTTCGTTCTCGAGTAGGTTTCTTCGGAGGCTCGCAAACCGAATTCCGTGGAGAGTACCTTGACCGCGGCGGCGAAGACAGCAACAAGGCATGGTTCCGGTCCGTAGACGTAGCCTCTCAGCTTTGCGAGCCGTTTGCCCACTTCGGGGCGCTGCCCCGCGATGGCGGCCGTGGCTGGCGCTAGGCCCTGACCAAGCGCACTTTTCTTCATTTTGCAGGGATTAAACCCTGAAAGCCCGGTGTTTTGGGGGTTGTACAACCTCAACCAGAACACCGAAAGGGAG
>JAKSBK010000106.1 GCA_022361155.1 Pseudomonadota bacterium | reverse complement strand
GGGTGCTTTTCGTGGACGAGCTTGGTCAGGTCGCCTCCGTCGTCGAGCAGCAGATTGGGCGTTCTGCCTTGTCGGAATGCTCTGAGTTGCTGTTCGATGCACCACTCGTATTCTTGTTCGGTCTCGCCTTTCCAGGCGTAGACGGCGACGCCTGCGGTCGCCATCGCAGCCGCTGCATGATCCTGGGTCGAGAAGATGTTGCAGCTGCTCCAGGTGACCTCGGCGCCCAGTGTTTGCAGCGTTTCGATCAGCACTGCCGTCTGTATCGTCATGTGCAGGCAGCCCGCGATTCGGGCCCCCTGGAGCGGCTTGGCCGCGGCGTATTTCGCTCGCAGCGCCATCAATCCGGGCATCTCTGTCTCGGCTATGGCGATCTCCTTGCGTCCCCAGTCGGCCAGCGACAGGTCGGCCACCTTGTAAGGGGGCGCAGAAAGCGGCACCGAGTACGCCGCGGAGCTGCTGGATGCTTGGGAATGTGCCATTGCTGCCCACCTTAGCCCAACTGCGACAGCGTGCACAGTGCAATTTCCCACCGTGCGCGCAGTTTTCGGCCATTTTTCGCTCGCAACGTCGCAAGTAGTCGGTCCGATGGGCGAGACGCGGAGCCCCGTCTTGGGTAGGCTGCGCTAGCCTTTGGGCCAGACGCGTGCCCTTTGGGCGGCTGTCGTAGCGCCATGTCCACCCCCAAGACCAGCGCGTTGATCTATGCGCCGCTGTTGGCGTTCGTCGGCGGCTCGGCCGCCGCCCAGCCGACGCGGGCAAGCGCCATCGCTGGTACTGATACCACCGACAGGGTGCAAGCGCCGGCAGCCGCAAGGCGCAAGCAGGAAACGGCCCCGGTCGTGGAGTCGCTAAGGGAAGCGATGCTCAAGCGCATCGCGATCGGCTACAGTCACCGCAGCAAGCGCAGCGTGCCCGCGTTCCACTGTCGCAAGGCGCGTGAGGGTTGCCGGGAACGGCTCGGCCACTTTGCCCGGTACATCGCGCTGTCCGCCGCGCGCTACAAAATCGACGCGTGGATCTTGGCAGCGGTCGCGCTGCATGAGAGCGGATTCAATCCGTTCGCCGTCGGCGCTCGCGGCGAAATGGGTATCTTCCAGATTCATCCGAAGAGCCCCTGGGGTCGTCGCCTCCGCTTCGTTCGTGACGGGCGCTATCGCGAACGCTGCAGGATGGAGCCTGGTGCTTGCCAGCGCGAGGTCGTCTTTCGCGCGGCCGAGCTGCTAGCGTGGGCTACGGCGACTTGCGAAGGCGACCTCCAGTTTGCGCTCGGGGCATACAACACGGGGCGTTGCGGCGGCAGCGATGCCTACGGACGCCGGATCTTCAGGGAACGTCGAAAACTGCGCCGGGCGGCTGGACTCGAGCGACAGCCAGTCGCCAAGGGCATCAAGCCGGGGCGCTGGCGCATCCGAGGCCGCTACTTGAAGGATCCCGCCAACGCGGAGACACTGGCGCGGCGAGGCCGGACGCCGTAAATAGACCAGCCATGCGCATCGAGCTGCTGCTGGAGCACGCTGCTGGAGAAGCGATCGCCCATCACTTCGGACTCGATGCTCCCGCCCTGGTTCGGGCGACCCAGGACCCGGCGCACGGCGACTACCAGGTCAATGGGATTCTGCCGTTGGCGAAGAAGCTCAAGCGCTCCCCGCGGCAGTTGGCTGCACCCGTGGCCGAAAGGCTCGGCCGGCATGCTGCGTTCGAGCACGTTCGGATCGCTGGACCGGGCTTCATCAACCTGACGCTCAAGCCGGCCTGGATCGGCAGACAGCTCAACGAAGCCATCCTCGATCACGCCCGCGACGCGGTCGATCCGGTGCATGAACCCCAGCGCATCGTGATCGATTTCTCGAGCCCCAATATCGCCAAGCAGCCTCATGTGGGTCATCTTCGCTCGACGATCATCGGCGACGCGCTGGTGCGCTTGCATCGTTTCATGGGACACAGCGTGGTCGGCGACAATCACCTCGGTGACTGGGGCACGCAGTTTGGGCTCCTGATCGCCGGGGCGCGCCGCTTCCGAACAAGCGCCCTGTCCGCCGAAACACCCCTCGCCGAGCTCGAGCGCGTCTACAAGCTGGCAAGCGAGCGTGCCAAGACCGATCCGGTGTTTGCGGAAGAGGCACGCGGCGAGCTCGCCAAGCTTCAAGCGGGCGACAGCGATAACCTGGCGATGTGGCGGCACTTCGTCGCCATCACCCGATCCGAGCTCGACCGGATCTACGACCGTCTCGATGTGCGGTTCGACAGCTGGCTGCCGGAGAGCTTCTACAACCCGATGCTCGCGCCAGTTGTCGAGCAGCTGCTGTCCTCCGGAGTGGCGCGCATGGACCAGGGCGCCGTGTGCGTGTTCTTCGACGACGTGCCGGAGCTGCGCAAGAGCGGGGTACCGCTCATCGTGCGCAAGCGGGACGGAGCCTACAACTACGCAACAACCGATGTGGCCACCCTGCTTCATCGGCGCGATGAGCTGCGCGCGCAACGCGCGCTTTATGTGGTCGACAAGCGCCAGGCACAGCATTTCAGACAGCTGTTCGCGCTGGCTGCAAGGCTCAAGCTTCCCATGCAGCTCGAGCATGTCGCTTTCGGAACCATCCTCGGAAAGGACGGCACTCCTCTGAAGACCAAGGAAGGTGACAACGTCAAGCTGGCCGACCTGCTCGACGAAGCTGAGCAGCGGGCGACGGCCGCCATGCGCGGACAGCGCGACCAGGGCTTGACCCTCGAGGACGGCGAGATCGCGAGCCTTGCAGCCTGCGTCGGCATAGGAGCGGTCAAGTACTCGGACCTGCGACAACATCGCCTGAGCGACTATCGCTTCGACTGGGACAAGATGATCTCGTTCAAAGGCAATGCGAGCCCCTATCTGCAATACGCGCACGCGCGCATCCATTCGATCTTTCGCAAGGGGGGCTTGGAGCCCGCCGGCTTCGAGGCCGAGTTGAGCCTAAGGCATCCAGCGGAAGTCACCCTGTCCAAGCAGCTGCTGCGCTTCGCCGACGCGGTGCATCACGCGACCGATGCAAGCCTGCCCCACGTCGTTGGAGATCACCTGTACTGCCTTGCCCGAGCGTTCAGCGTATTCTACGAGGCCTGCCCGGTGCTGCATGCTGCCGATCGCGGGACGCGCCTGGCTCTGTCCGCTCTAGCTGCTCGGCAGCTGCGGCGCGGTTTGGAGCTGCTTGGCATCCGGGCCCCCGAGCGCATGTAAGGCGTCGCCACAAAACAGCTTGCGGGTTGTGAGCGCCCCTGGTGGTGTTGCTCTTGCGCCAATACCCCTAGAATTCCTCGTCGACGCGCCTTTGCGAGCTACACGAGCCCCGCGCGATCAGCCCCGGTTCTTCTTGCACGGGCCCCAATTTCATTGGGTGCGGCAGCGCGATGGCCTATCCTCAGCTCAGCGAAGGCACACATGGGCACGAAACAGGCAAGGAAGAACCACCCGGCGACGCAGAGCACTTCATCCCGCAGAGCAGCAAGCCAGCAAGCTAGCGCTGCGACGGGCTCGGAGCCCGGCGCAAAGGGCAAGGCCAAGAGACTCACGGGCGCTGCGGCGATCGCCCAGGCTATCGTGGACGGTACGGCTGGCCACGATCTCGGCCATTATGCAAAGGCGCTCGACGACGAACGAGACGGGATCGCTACCCATGCGGCCCGAGTCGTCGAGGAGGTCATGGTGCGCCGCCCCCAGCTCGGAGTCGGCATGATCGAGCAGTTTGTACGGCTGCTTTTGGGTCACAACGCCCGAGTCGTCCAGACCTGCGCGAACGCGCTGCCGTTGCTCGCGCGGGTTGCCCCCGCCCGTGTCGCCCGCCGGCTGCCCGACCTGACGGGCAACTACGACGCAGCCTCCGACGTCGGCAAAGATGGGATGGTGCGCACCTTCGCGGCGCTGTGCACCGCTTCCGTGGCCTATCAGAAGCGGCTGGAGGAAGTGTTGGATCGCGCGCTCAGCGGCGCCAAACCCAAGACGTTGCTGCGCTGGACCGAGATCGTGCTGCCGGCGCTGAAAGGTGAGCCGCATGCGCGTGCCCGCGCCGTGGTAGAACAGCGGCTTGGCCGGCTGCCGCGACCGGTCGCGCAGAAGATCGCCGACTTCCTGGGCGTGAAGCTGAGGCCGGCGTACCGCTGATGATGACGGTATCGGTCAACACAACAGCGGAACACGGCCCAACTCGCAGGCATACCTTGCGCCGGCTGGCTGCGGGCTTGGCGGCCTGCGCGGCGGCGTGCGGCGGATCATCCGAGAGCTTGCCGGACGTCCGGGAGCCCGCCCCGGCGACAGCGTCGGGCGCGTCGCAGGGGCAATGGCCGACCACGCTCCTCGTCATCGCGGACAAGGGTCCGGCGCTCTTCATCGGTCAGAACCCGGTGGGTTTCGTAGCCCTCAACTCGGTGGTGCGGGTTGTTGGCCCCGCCCAAGGCGCGATGTTGCCCGTACGAGTCGATGGGCCTCTTACGGCACAGGCGAACATGCCCCTGGCCAGGCTTGGGGCGCGCATACAGCGCAAGGGACGCCTGCGGGGGGCGCCGGTGTACGTCGGACCCAACGATGTAGTGAAGGTCTTGGGTCCCGCGGGCGGCAAGCGCACGCGCGTGGAAGCCACGGTCGAGCTGGGAGGTGGCCATGTCGTGGGGCCCTTCGTCGGCACCTACCCTACTGTGGGACTTTCGGGCGCGGAAGCGGATCCCGCTCGCTTTGGGCCGCTGCGGCCCGGAAAAGCAAGGCAGCTACGCGACACGCAGACCCTGGCGGTTCACGCCAAGCCGAGCCCCGCCGCCCCCGTGGTGGCCGTACTGCCGGCGTTGCAGCCGCCGGTGCGCCTGGAGGTGATCAAGGCCAAGGGATCCTGGTCCGCGATCCGCGCCGGTCAGGGTCCGTACATCATCGGCTTCGTGCAAGGGGAGCTTCAGGCAAGTTCCCGACCTGCCCCGACCAAAGGTATCATCGGCGCAGCCTACAGCAGCGGCACCCTGCCGAGCTACCTGAAGACCGAGGAGGGCGTTCTGCATCGGGTAAGGGCTGGCGCCAAGGTCTATTTCGACAACCGGGAGCTTGCCCACTTCCGTCAGGCTGGCTTTGCGCGCGAGCAGAACCGCTTTGATGACGGAACGGTGGACGTGTATGCAGCAGCGGATGGACGTGTTGCAGTGCGCGGTCTGCTGCGTGCGGACGCGCTCGAACCTTATGGTGCCGCTCCCAGCATGGTGCCGGCCGCAGCGCCAGCAGTGCCCGGCTCGCTACAGCACCATCCACGCTCGGCGCCGCCCTAAGGGCCCCATGGCAACATGCAGGGCACTAGCGAACTTCGACTGCTCGGCTCGGATCCAGGCTGTAGCCCGTGCCGGACCACTGTGCTGGTGTGGCATGGACACGGGATTCGCTTAGCTCGAATAGCCAGGCTCCCTCGCGCCCTTCGTGCGTCGCGCTTCCCGCGCAGAGCAACGGGGGATCCGTTCCCCTGCCGGGCAGGTAGTAGCGCTGGTGGATATGGCCATGGACGATCGCCCCTCTTCGGAGCCCGGCGCATGCCCGGAGCAGGTCGTCCGCGTTGTCCAGCCCATGCAGCGAGTTGTCGATGCTGCCGTCCGCGCGCCTGGGGGCGTAATGCGTGGCCACCAGGACAAAGCGGCGCGCGATTTCGGGGTGCGCAAGCGCTCGGGACAACGCCTGCAGCTGCGCGGGGGGGACGGTCCCGCTCGAGAGCCACGGCAGCGGATTGGGACGCGCACTGTTGACCGCAACGACTGCCAGGCGATCCCCCACCAGCCGAATCACCGGCCAGCGCTCGTCCACGCTCAGCTCCGGTAGATGGGTCTTCATCACGTCTCCGAAGTGGCGCTCGAAGCGAGCGTCGCGAAGCGCATCGGATAGGTAGATGTCGTGGTTGCCCGGGATGGACAATAGCCCGAGCGGTGACGCCAGCAGCCCCTGCAGGCACGAACGCGCCAACCGAAGCTCGGGCTCGGTGCCCAGCGCCGTGAGATCGCCGGTGCAGATGGCGAAGTCAACCTGCGCCTGACGCGCGAAGGAACACAGGGCAGCGAGCTTGCTGGGCGCCCGGACGAACCGGCGCCAACGCCTGAACCTGAGATTCACGGCTGCCAGCAAGCGCTTGTTGAGCATCTGCACGATGGGGATCTCCCCCAGGGGCACCTGCACGTGAACATCGCTGAAGTGAAGTACCCTTAGCATGATGAATCGTCACTTTCTTTGTCCTTGAAGCGAGCGAAGCTACGATCGTGCGGGTTGATACTAACGCCAGAGCTTGAAGACGTGAAGGAAGGAAGAGCAAAGTGAGCGACAGAAGGACACGCGCAGTGCGGCGCGGAGTTAGGATGACCTGTGCCATGCTCAGCGACTACTGGGATTCGCCCGTGACCCAAACCGTGACCAATCTTTCGTGCAGCGGTTTGTGGGTGGAGACGGCTTTCCCACTGGAAGCGGGGCACGAGGTCGTCGTGTCGTTGACTCCGCCGCGCCTCGACGAGCCCCTGGTCGCAGCGGCTCGGGTTGCCCGCACCGACATGAACCGCAGACGATCCGATCGCGCAGCTACGGGAATGGGATTGGAGTTCGTCGGGCTTTGCGAAGCGAACACACGTGCTCTGACCGAATGCCTGCGGGGTGTGCCGCCACCGTTGCCGCTGCGCTAGTGCCACGAATCACAAGTTCGGTCCGTGTTCCGGAACCGGCCCCAGGGTTGGCGAGGACCGGCTCCGGAACCCGGACCGGCCACCGGTGTATCCGCGGACTCCTTGTCGATTCAAGGCACAACGCCCCAGAAACTCGGATCGAAGTTCCGGGCCGCTGCGCTAGTCTCGACGCAGGTACGCTACAGTCCGCACGAGCGCGACGACCTGTTCGCGCTTCTCGGACGTAAGCCCCTTGAAGCGCACGCCCATGCCTGGATTGAGATTGTCACCGGACTGCCGGTACGGGTTAACCCATACGACTTCGCCTTCGAGTACCAGGGGATCGCCGTCGTCGACGTGAAAGCGCAGTCGCAGGTCCGCGCCGACCTCCAAGGGGGAATTGGTGCGGATGAAAATGCCCATTTCGCTGATGTTCTGGAGGTAGGCGAACAGGAAGGTCTCGCCGCTGCCGTAATCTACCGCGATCGAAGTCGCGTCGTAGCGAGCGTACTCACGACGTTCCGCCCCGCCGTCTTCCTCTTGTTCTGCGTCGTCGGTCATGGGAACGTTCCCTTGCAAGCAGCTCCACATCGCCTAGCGATCGCCTAGCGCACGATGAGCACGCCAGCCCGCAGCCTTTCAGTACCATCGTTGGGCCCCCGAGTCACAGGGAGCCTCTTGCTGCCGGCCCAGAAGCCCACGTATATCGTGTAGGAGCCAGCTCGGAAGTTCGCAGGCACCGCTAGCTTCTGTACGTCCACTATCACATCTCCGGATTCCCACAACCGCACAGGGTACTTTTCACCCACAGGCACATGATCACCGTTGAGGCGCAGGCCGAATCCGTCGATGTGCACGAACACCTTGTGGTTGCCGGGAACCCGACCCAGAACGCGGTAAACCCATGTTATCGTGAACGTTTCCCCTGCACCTACGTACTCCCCATGGGGCAGAGCAAGCGAATAGCCCGCGAGCTCGATCTGGCTGCCGAACTTGGCTCGGAGCCGGTACTGCACGTTCGGGACCGTCTTGAGAACGTATTTGGTCAACGGGTTGTGATCCGTTTGTCCGGCGGGGACGTAGTTCGCCGTGAGCAGCGTCCGAGCGCTGCCAGCGTTCACTGCGAACAGATGCGAGCCCGCCTTCTTGCGGTAGCCGTGATCGACATTTGCGAGCTCCTCGGCCGGTAGAGCTACCCAACGTCGTTGCCGGTTGTGCAGGAAATCCACGACCTCGCGGATGCTGCCGAGCGCTTCGATTTCCAGTCCCTCCTGGTAGACGCTGCCGCGGCGTCTACCTGCCCGGTACCCACCGAGCTTTTCGTCGGGGCCAGCAAGCTCGCGGTACGTCGCGTAGAGGCGGCGTGGCGATAGATGGGCGCTCAAGGCCGGAATGAAACCATGCGCCGTATAGGCACCCAGCACGCTGCCTGCCAGCAGCATGGGCCACAGGCGCCTTGAACCGAGCTTATGGAACAGAAAGAGCACCAGTTGTGCGAGGGCGACTGCTACCGGCAACGCCAGCAGCAACATCAGCCCGCGCCGGCTCCACTTTGCACCCAGCGTGCTAAGCCCGACGGTGTCAGGCATGGTGAATGCGATGGCGCCGAGCGCGGCCAGCCCGAGCACCACGGCCCCGGCACCGCACAACCAGGCCTTGAACTGCGGGCCTCGATTCCACTGCCCTTGCACAAGGCGGTACGGTGCCGCGAGGGCCAGGTACCGTCCGGCCTGACGTACGCCGAGGCCCAAGGCAGCTGCGAGCGCGAAGGCGGCAAGAGCCGCCGCCCACGCCGTCTTGGGGTTGAAGGCACTGGGCACCGGCACGTCCCCGACCGCCAGAGCGGATAGAAGCACGTCGGGGTACAGCGCAAGATCACGCGCCAGCAGTCCGCACAGCAACAAGCAAGCGATCGCGCCTGCACGCAACGGTACCCGCGATGCCTCGAGTGCGTCGAGCAGGCCCGCTACGGCGGCCGCCAGGGCGACGACCGGCAAGAACGTGGCCGTGCCGTAGCGCGCCGTATACAGCATCTGCGCCCCGTAGCCGAGTGCCGCCCAGCTCACGACAAAGCGCTGGAAGAAGTGGCGCTCGTCTGCTGGCGGGCCCCGCTCGTGTTCGTTCAGGTTGTCGCCCTGCATGAGGAGCATTGCACCGAGCGCTGCGGGCAACAAGGAGCTCCATGGCGCGAACGTGTGAAACACACTCTCGAGCACCAAGTCGAATGAGCGTGGGTCGCTCAGGCCGGGCCGCCCCCCGAGCCATGCGCTGTAGCCGTCTTGGTCGCGCGCCACTGCCATTGCGACGCCAAGCGCGACCGGCAGCGTTGCTAGCGCCAAACCGTAGACGATCGCCGCTGGAGGCCGGCCATGGTCAGGGCGGGGCAACCGCTGGTCCAGTGCCGATGCGATCAACGCGGCTCCCAGGGGGGGCAGCACACCCAGCAGGACCCCGCTGGTGCCGATGCACAGCAGCGCAGCGCCTGCCGCCAGTGCGCTCCAGATACAGGCCAGCTTCCACGCTTCGCGGGTGGGATTGACGCTTGGCCGCGCAAGTCGGGTCAAAGCCAGCGCCAGCGCGGTTTGACTCGCGAAGGCGGGCGCTTCGCCCAGCATGCTGCGGGCGTTGAGCACGAACAGCGGGGTAGTGCCGGTGATCAGCGCCGTGTAAAGGCCGGCTCGCGTTCCGATGAACCCGCGTACCAGGGCGTAGGCCAAGAGAACGGTGACAAGGCCGGCGACGGCAAGTGGAAGTCGGCCGGCCCACTCATGAGCGCCAAGAAACCAGAATCCGATCGCAGTGAGCCAGGCTCCAAAACGGGGACGGCTCTGCACGTCTGCTTCGCCTTCAAGCAAACGCCTCGCCAGATCCGCGCGCTGCAGCTCCGCGGGGTCCCAGGCCCCAAATGCGTTCAACCCGATCAGCAGCAGCGCCGCGACGAAAGCCGCGATCGCGGTCAGCCATGCGCGTCGCGCGCGTGGGCTCAGCTCGAGATGGGTCATGGCACGACAGGGCCCTCTCTAACCTCGACCACGCGGCCTCGCAACGGGTTCGTCGCATTCAGTCCAGGGGACGTCGAGTGTAAGCGCGCTCGAAGGCGCTGCGTTCTCGGGGTGCCGCGGCAACGGGGATGCGCGCCAGCTCCGCTCGCAGCCTCTGAACGTGGCGGCGATAGTCGGGCAACTTGGATGCGTTCATCATGCGGCCTGGCCCGTTGAGATGCTTCAGGGGATCCACGAAGCGCCCGCGCCTCTTCAAGCCAAAATGGAGATGGGGGCCGGTCGAGCGTCCGGTCGAGCCCACCGTACCGATAGGCTCGCGTTGCCTTACTCGGACTCCGCGCCGCAGGCCACGTCGAATCGTGGCGAGGTGGGCGTAGAAGGTCTGGTGGCTCTTGTCGTGCCGCACCACCACCAGGTTGCCGTTCGCGCCGCTGCGACCCGCGAAGGTCACGCTGCCGTCGCCGGCCGCCCACACGACCGTGCCCGGCGCGGCCGCGTAGTCGACGCCGTTGTGCGGGACGATCCGCTTCAGAATCGGATGGCGACGGCGTGGATCGAAGCCGGAGGAAATATGGTCGTAGCGTAACGGCGTTCGAAGCCAGCCGCCGTGCATGCTTCTACCGTCCGCATCGAAGAAGTCGCCGTTCGGCGCGCCTGGTCCGTACCAGAATGCCTGCAGTCTACTTACCCGTTCGCCGATGTACTCGAGGGCTTCCACGGTGCCGTAGCGCAGGAAGGAATCGTTGACATGTTCTTCGTTTACGATCAGACGAAAGCAATCGCCCGCCCGGGTGTCTCGGGAAAAATCGATACGACCCTCGAAGACCTCGACGAAGGCGCCAGCTAGGCTCCTGCCAAGACCAAGCGCCTCCAGGGTCGAGCCCAGGGAACCCGCCACGTAGCTGCCGCGAGCGACCCGCACACGCCGAATGGGAACCTGAACCTGCTTGCCAACAAGCTCGCCGTTTGCGTCCCGAGAAGCCCGCACAAAGGACACGGGCTGGGCGTGGTACTCGAACGACACAAGTTGACGATCCTGATCGCGCACCAACACCATCTCATGGTCAGGGTGGCAGCGCCTGAAGTCCACGAGACCGCGAAGCGCCGCCGTGATTTCGGTTGCTTCCTTCGTCGTGGCGCCGAGTTTCTTGACCGCCTCCCGAAAGCTCCGTGCGCGGCCAAACGTTCCGCGAACCTCCCTGACCGATTCGTCGCGGTCGCGTGCAGCAGGCGCGCCCAGTTCGAGAGCGGCTGCGGGTTGATTCTCGGCCGTGGCCACTCGTGCAACGACCGGAGCTCGTTGTGGGGTATCTTGGAGTGCGAGCGAGGCCGACCTGTGGGTTGTATCGCCTTCATCCGCTGGCAGCTCACCGCGCACGAGCAGAGACCCGGCTACCCCGGCTGCCAGCAGGATCAGCGACACGACGACCAGCGTCTGCCGGGCTCGCGCCGCCCGCCGCTCATGAGGAAGCAAGGCGAGCTTGACCGATGGCAGTGGACGAGGCTGGCGAAGCCGTCTGGGCGGATTGTCGCTTGCCTGCATGCTCGTTACTCGGAAGCTCGCGCGAGGCCCTAGTAGTAGCGCTTGCCAGCGACCGCCAGCCCTCGAGGCCAATCGATCACGATCCCTGGCGAGTGGTATCCTGGACTTCGGTCGCTAAATCCGGGCATCGTCCGACGTGCGTGCCAGTTGTTCAGCTCACATGCTTGACACGGCCGTTGACGGCCGCTAATGCTGGCTGCTCGGATCCTCGTATGCGGACGCTTCACAAAGGCTTCCTTGGGCAACACGGGGTAGTCGCCATCCGTGACAGGGGCCCGATTTCGGTTTCGGCGTCGGTTGCCCGGCAGTGCAACTCGGTCGAGCGGTGCCTTGCGCGAGGAAGCGGGGCAGCGGAAGGCAAGGCGGCGAGTGACAAGGCGGCGAGTGACAAGGCGGCGAGTGACAAGGCGGCCACAACCTGATGCAGGCACGTAGCTCAGCGGTAGAGCACTACCTTGACACGGTAGGGGTCGGCGGTTCAATCCCGCCCGTGCCTACTGCGAATCCCACGCCTGCTGCGAATCCCGCGGCTACTGTGGATTCAGTGTGACGGCGACTTGAGAAAGGAGCTGCACATGCAGCGCCTCCTTGCCGGCGTCACGCTGGCGTGCGGGCCAGCCGAGCGCGCGGACCGTCTTGGCGCACGGCTCCGACGCCGTTCCAACCAGGGCCCCGGATGCCCACAGAAGGAGGAGGACAGCCATCGCTAGACCGGCTCCCGATCGCCGCCGTGGCCCCAGTGGGCCACGCACCAACGACCGTATTCGCGTTCCTGAGGTTCGCGTGATTGGGCCTGACGGCAAGATGCTGGGGGTTCTTGATACGCGCGAAGCCTTGCGCATAGCGAAGAATGCCTCGCTCGATCTCGTTGAGGTCAATCCAAAATCGCAACCGCCCGTCTGCAAGATCATGGATTTCGGGCGCTTCAAGTACGAGGAAAAGAAGAAGGCCGCAGAAGCACGCAAACGGCAAACCGTGGTTGCTCTCAAGGAGATCAAGCTCCGACCCAAAACCGACGACCACGACCTGCAGTTCAAGGTCAAGCACGTCCGGCGCTTCCTGGGGGAGGGCAACAAGGTGAAGATCACTTGCCGTTTTCGTGGTCGAGAGATCACGCATCCAGAAACAGCCAAGCGGCAGCTGGACTACATCACTGCGGCTGTGACCGACCTCGGTGGCGTGGAGAGCTCGAGCCGGCTGGAAGGTAAGACCATGGTGCTGATCTTGGCTCCGCTGCGCGCCCGCGTGCCCCAGCCCGCGAAGCCGGCCGGGAGACGGGATCCCCAGGCGTCCAGGTCGCAGCAATAGTGCTGCCTGGTCGTCGCGCCCTGCCGGCGGCTCCGGCCCTCGCCGGCCCGCAGTCATGCTGCGGCGCCTCTCAAGACCCGGCTTGACTTCGCCGGCAACCCTCTCTAGATAGAGGCCGCCCGCGTAGCGCTGCGTGCGCGCCAGCTGCTGCGCCCACCAAGAGGACTCGCATGCCCAAGATGAAGACCAACCGCGCGGCGGCCAAACGTTTGCGTACCTCCGGCGCCGGACGGGTACGCCGTAGCCGTGCCGGGCACAACCATCTGATGCGCGGCAAACCGGCCAGGCGTCTGCGGAAGCTGCGCAAGAACACGATGGCTAGCGCGGCCGACGAGAAGCAGGTGAGACGCCTGCTTCCCTACGCGTTCTGAGGCCCCATGCCACGTGTACGCAGAGGCTTCAAGGCGCGCCGTCGGCGAGCACGCATGTTGCGCCACGCGCAGGGCTACTACGGCGCCCGGAGTCGGCAGTTCTCCATCGCGATCGAGCAGGTCCACAACGCTTGGCAGGACGCCTACGCCCACCGCAGGCAGCGCAAGCGGGACTTTCGTCGTTTGTGGATCAGCCGCATCGGAGCTGCAGCGCGCTTGTCAGGCGTTAGCTACAGCCGGTTGATGGCGGGGCTCAAGCGCGCCGGGGTCGCCCTGGACCGCAAGGTGCTGGCAGATATCGCGGTGCATGACCCCGAGGGCTTCCGCGCGGTCGTGGAGGCGGCCAAATGAGGGCGGCCGCATAGTGTCCACCGCGAATCCCTCGGCACGGGTACTGAGGGCCCCGTCCAGGGCTAACCGGATCGGCTGCGTCCGCGTAGAGGCGGTCTCGGCCGCTGCACGGACCTTGAGCCGGTTTCGCTTCGTGGGGCGCTCGCGCACTGGGAACGCCGAGCGAGAATAGAGTAGCCTGCGCACCATGGCCGATCACGTTGCGGCGGAGCTTCAGGAGGGTCTGCGCGCGGTCGCGGAGTCCTACGCTACGGTCTTCGCAAACGCCGACGACGAACAAAGCCTGCGTTCGGTCAATGCTCGTTTCGTTGGTCCGCAGGGACAGCTGACTCGGCTGATGAAGCTGATGCCAAGGCTCGAGGCCGGGGATCGTAGGGCGTTCGGACGTCGCGCCAACGAGCTGAAGTCGGAGATCCAGCGCCTGTTCCGTGCTAGGTTGCTGGAGCTTGCAGGCCAGGCTCGCCGGCGCGAGCTGAGCGCTCCGTCGTTGGACATCAGTCTGCCTGGCCGCGGAGCAATGCCGGGGCGCCTGCATCCGCTCACCAAGGTGACCTTCGAGCTGCTGGACGTCTTTGGCGCCCTCGGTTTCGACATCGTGGACGGTCCGGAGGTAGAGTATCACCGCTACAATTTCGACATGCTTGGCTTTCCTATG